>NZ_CDWTNB010000069.1:0-19218 GCF_977947065.1 Frankia sp. CgJB1 | reverse complement strand
GGTCGACCGGCAGCCCGTGGTCCCATCCGTAGCGGTCGCTGAACGGCCTGACCCGTTTCATGTTCCCCCACGAAACCCGGTGTCCCGGCGCGTTCCGCAACGTCCAGTATGCCATCTACTGCGCCTTTTGCTGCACCATTCGTGGTGATCGACGGTAGCAGCGGAGAGCCCATTCCGGTGGGAGTTTCTCTATCTCGACCTCCGTATTCGGCGCCATGAGACCTCCTCGTTGCACCACGTCACCGCCTTCCTTGTTGTCTTCTGTCTCACTGCTTGGCGGCTGCTCGCCGCTCCTGGGCGTAGAGCAATGGTCCGGCGGTGTAGCCGGTGAACTCCCGCAGCAGGGCACCCTTCGGGGCCTGGACCCGCCCGTCGAGCCGCTGGCTCGTCGCATGGCCGATGCGGGCCATCCCACGCAGGCCTCGTGGGATGCGACGTACCACCTCACCCCGGGTCGACCGCTGGAGAAGCAGCTTGGCCAGGAAGGCCGTGAAACCGGAGCCGTAGCTGAACATCTGGGCGAGCAGCGCCGCGTCGTCGGCGCGGTGGTGATGCCAGACGAAGGCGGCTGGTTCGTAGGCGATCGCTCGGCCGGCCCGCAGCCTGCGCACGAAGAGGTCGAGGTCCTCGCCGTCCCGGCTCCTGGTGCCCGGTCCCAACGTCTCGTCGCAGCCGCCGAGGTCCCGCAGGAAGGCGGCGTCGAACCCGAAATTCGCGCCGGTGCCGACGAAACCTATGTAGGGGTACAGCGGACCGTGCCGCTTGTTGTCGGCGAGGTCGAAAAGCACCGGCTCGCAGCGGGTGGACCAGTACGACGCCCGGGCGTCGAAGTAGGTTTCGGCCGCGTTCGCGATGCTCGCCGTGCAGACGAGTCCCGTGACGTACGCAACGTCCCGCTGGCGCCGGAAACCCCCCGCGCCAGCGCGAGCCCGCGGTTGCGGGCGCGGGAGAGACCCGGGTGTGGTTCGGGGACATGGCGGAATCGTTCGTCGGTGGCCGCAAACGAGTCGACGACCCGCTTCGTGGCGTCGCTCGACGGTGCATTGTCCACGATGAGGAACTCGACGGCCGGATAGGTGATCTCCGTGAGTCGACGCAGGCAGTTGGCCAGGATCTCACTGCGGTCTCTGGTGGGGACGACGACGGAGACGAGATCCGT
This sequence comes from Frankia sp. CgJB1, assembly GCF_977947065.1. Lineage (NCBI taxonomy): Bacteria > Bacillati > Actinomycetota > Actinomycetes > Frankiales > Frankiaceae > Frankia > Frankia sp. CgJB1. Next base: position 18,059 of record NZ_CDWTNB010000069.1, on the reverse strand, counting down.
GGAATCGAGATCTGTGGATTGAACCTTGTTTGGGCAGGCCTCGGTGGCTGCGGCAGGCCTGGTGCGGGCCTCGAGGCGCTCGAGCGGGCGGAGACCCTCGCTGACCAAGTGATCGTTCATGCGCCCGCCGAACTCCGACCAGACCCTGCCGAGCAGCTCATCGACGTCGATGCCGGTGGCCGTCCTGGCGGCCGCGGCATAGCCGAGCGGCTCACCGTGCAGCAGGACGAGGACCCGCGCACGTCGCTGATGGTCGCGCGGCGGCACGGCCGAGCGCACGACGCCCTCGGCCGACACTTCGAGTGACAGCAGCAGGTACCCTCGTCGGTCGCGGCCGGACCGGTTGGGGACTCCCGATTCCCGTGCGGGTTCATCCGGCGCTCCTCGCCTCGTGATCTTCTGCCTCGTGATCCCCGGCGCGTCCGCGGATCGTCCGTTGGGCCGGGATAACTCGACGCAATGCTCCACCCAGTTCCCGCTCGAGGTCGGGGCGTCGGTAAACCTGCGGTCTGCGTGCCGTCTCGACGAGCGCATCAACGCGGGTCTGGCGCCCCACCTCGATCCTGGGCAGGGCATAGCGGTCCTGAGCTGTCGGGAAGGCACGCCGAGTCAGCAGCGTGAACGCCGCGTCGTATCCCGCTTTCTTCACCATCATGCGCACGCGCGTCATGTTCCCCGTAGGGATAGGCGAACAGGCGTGGCCTCGGCAGCCCGATGGCCGCGAAGTCGCTGCGCGCCGCGGAAAGCTCGTCCCACAGGCCGGCCCTGCTCATCCTCGTCAACTCCGGTGAGTGCGGGAGTGCGCCGCCACTGCCCAGCCTTCCCGGTGAAGGGCGCGCAGCCGGCTCGCGTCGAGGAGCGGCAGCTTGGCGGCGCCGTTCACCGCATCCCACCTGTTCCAACCGCCGATCTCTTTCGTGACCACGAAAACCGTCGCGGGAATACCAAGTTCCCGAAGGACGGGCACGGCATGCTCGAACAGACTCGCATAGGCGTCGTCGAAGGTGAGGACCAGGGACTGATGCCGGGCGGGCCGGCCGTCGAGATGACGCAGGAGCTCATCGGCCCCGACAAAGGTGAAGCCGGCGTCCAGCAGGGCTGTCAGCTGGGCCCGGAACTGCGGCGGAGGGGCCGCATACCTGCTCAGCAGGGGATCCGACACGTCCTCTATCGCATGATAGGCGAGGACCCGCAGGCCCACGTCCGGTGCGTGCAGGAGGCCGCCGCGCTGGCGGGCTCCCCGCCAGTAGGAGCAGTCCCGCAGTCCCAGGAACATCCATCTGGTGGGCCGGTCCACCTTCCCGGCGCTGACCCTTCCGAGCACGAGACCCGCCGGGGCGCGGGACGCCCAGGGTGCCGCCGCCGCGGCCCTGGCGAGGATTCCTTTGACCGTCTTCCCGCCATGCTGGGCAAAGAGCAGGTCACCGAGACCCGGATGTTTTCGGGCAAGCGCGGCATCGGCCTGCCCGGCCTGCGTCCACTGCCTCAGGTGCGCCTCGGGCGAAACGACGTAACGCTGGTAGGCGACGGCGTCGGCGGCGAATCGAACCTGCGCACCGCTCTGCAGCAGCCGGTAGAGGAAGTCGGTGTCCTCACCGCCGAAGCTGCCGCCGGCGGTAAAACTCGTGTCGAAACCGCCGAGCCTGACGAAGGTCGACGCCCGCATCGACACCTGCCCGCAGGTCCGCGACGGTCAGCCGTCCGTCCGACCGCAGCAGCCGCCGGCGGCGCGCCCGGGCCCACCGGTCGACTCCGTAGGTGAGCACCGTGGGCGGCGAGGCGGGGTGCATCGGGATGTGGCCGACCACGGCGTCGGCGCCGTCGGCGAGAAGCTTTTCATGCTCGACGAGGAGCCGCCGGTCCGCCGCCATGTCGTCGTCGAGGAAGAGGATGAACTCGCCGAGCGCGCTCGCGGCGCCACGGTTTCTCGCCGCAGCCGCGCCCGCGTTCTCCTGCTACAGGATACGCTTGGAGAACGGCAGGGAGACGGCCCGGAGAGCCTTCTCGGTGCCATCCGTGGAACCGTCGACGACAACGATCAGTTCGCAGGGCCACAGCATATCGAGGTGCCTGAATCCCACAATACTCTACAATACCACGTCCCAGCGGTTGTATGTCGGCATCACAATGCTGAACCGGACCGGAGGCCCATTACGGGCGGGCTGCCCCGCCGAATGGTCCAGGATGTCCACGCCCGGTTGCTCACGCTAGCTCATCGCGAATTCCGCCGAGCCAACCCGGATGATGCTCGCCCCATGGTCCTGACTCTAGTTCGAGCCGGTCGGTGCGGCGGGATGCGATCCGGCCGTGTCGTCCAGGAAGATCAACATCACGATCGGATTCTGCAGGTGCGGGTAACGCTACGCGGCACGTAGCGGCAGGGCTCGGTCCCGGTCACCGGCAATGTACTCGGTCGCTTTCTTCATTTTCTTCATACCGTTGATGCGAAGTAATCCCATGGTGGGTGGTCCAGGGTTAGTAATCCCAGGGCGAGGTTCCTGAGGATGGTCATGGTGTGTGGGCGATTGCGGACTCTCTCGACCGAGGCTTCGCCTGACCGGGCGCCGCTACTGGGCTCCCAGTAGCAGTGCCGCTACCATGCGTCCGGCCAGCGGGGCTGGTCGCGCAGGCGTTCCAGCGCCCGCCGGTCGCGCTTCGTCGGCCGCCCGGCGCCCCGATCGCGCACGGCCACCACCGGCGGCACCTCGCGCGCGACCGGCGGGCTGTGGTCGACGAAGCACTCCGCGGCAACGGGCGCGCCGACCCGCCTGTGCAGGATCCGGGTGACGACGACGACCTGTTCGTGCCCGGGTTGGCGCACCCGGATCTCGTCCCCGGCCCGCACCGGATGGGCCGGCTTGACCCGCTCGCCGTTGAGGCGGACATGGCCGGCGCGGCAGGCGGCGGTCGCCTGCGATCGCGTCTTGACCAGGCGCACGCACCAGATCCAGGTGTCGATCCGGGCGGTTCCCGCCGGCGACGTCATAGGCGTGGGCGACGTCATAAGTCTGACTGTACGAATCAACCGGCGGACCTGTCGTCGTTCGGTGACGTGACGGTCAGGCGGTGACGATCGACCTGCGTAGCGGTAGCAGGGCGCTCGTGACCGCCGCGACCGTGCCGGCGCTGAGGCCGGCGTCGGTGAGAGCCGCAATGAGGTGCCCGGCGATCCGGTCGAAGGCGGCGTCGGTGACGGCGAGGCCCGCATGGGCGGCCGCGAGATCACGACTCTCGTAGGCCTTCGGGCCTCCGGTCACGGCGACGAGGAACGCGACCTGGTGGGTGCGGAGCCTGGCCAGGTCGGTGTTGGCGAAATAGGGCGCCAGCTCCGGATCGGTCAGGATGCGATCGTAGAAGGTGGCCACCACCCCGGCGATCGAGGCCTCCCTGCCCAGGATCTCGTAAAACGTGGTCATCCGCTTCCTCGTCACCTGTTCCCGGAACGGTCAGTGCGGCCCAGCGTGCCGAAGATGGGCTGCGGCGTCATGTCCGGTTCGTAACGATCCGTCGATATCTACCCCCCGGCGCCCGCCCGGTCGCGTCGAGATCACGGCCTCGTGTGCCGAGGTCCGATTCCGCCTGTGTCCTGTTCACAGCACCTTGACCTCACGTGCAGATGAGGTTCCAGGCTGGCCGTCCTGGAACGTGACGACACGGAACGTGACAGCGACAAGGTGAACGGGAGCTACGCTCGCTGACCTGAGCGAGCTCGGCGCGTTGTTCATCCGTGCGGCCAAGCTCTGGCGGGGCGTGGCGGGCGAGTGATCCCTGCGTCGGCACCCGTGGCTTACCCGTGGCTCAGCGGAGTGCCCGGCCGAGCTCGTTGGCGGCCCTCGGGAGCTTCAGCCACCAGTAATCCAGGAACCGGTAGTCGTCGGCGGGAACCAGTCGGGCCGCGAGATCCGGGCGTAGTTTCCACAGGTAGCGGCGGGCCCGCGCCGCGTGCAGCGGATCGGACGCGATCGCCACGGTGTCCGCCGTCTCGAGGAAGGGCAGGGTGAGCTTGATGTTCTGCCAGGTGTTCCGCGCCGAGGTCTCCAGCAGGATCTTCTCCGCCGGTACGCCGAGCGCGTCGTGCGCGTAGCCGGCCATGGCCGCGGCCTCGGACACCCCGCCGACCCCCGACGACTTTGGGGGAGGTAGTCACGCTTTTCGACCCGCGGAGCGTTACTACCTCCCCCAGATTTACCGGCATCTGCCCTGGAACCGTCCGGACCGTGGCCGCGAGGCGGCGCAGGAAATTCGCTCGCGACCGCGTGGATGTGCTGCCATGGTCGGCCTATGGCGCGCCAATTCGACGATCTTGTTGCTGAGGCGGCGTCGGTGCCGGTGGACGGCTGGGACTTCTCCTGGTTGGACGGGCGGGCCACCGAGCAGCGTCCGTCCTGGGGCTACGCCCGGCTGATGGGCGAGCGGATGGGTCGGGCCGCCGTGGGCCTGGACGTTCAGACCGGCGGTGGGGAGGTTCTCGCCGGACTGCCGCGGCTGGCCGGGCGCACGGTGGCCACGGAGTCCTGGGCGCCGAACATCGCGCGGGCCGCCGCGCGGCTGGGTCCCCGCGGCGTGGCCGTCGTGGCCGCCGACGACAGGTCGTTGCCCTTCGCCGATGCGACGTTCGACCTGGTGGTGAGCCGTCACCCGGTGGTGACCTGCTGGGCGGAGATCGGCCGGGTGCTGCGGCCGGGTGGTCGCTACTTCTCCCAGCAGGTCGGGCCGTCGAGCATGCTCGAGGTGAGCGAGTACTTCCTGGGACCGCTGCCGGCCTCGGCGCCCCGTACCCGTCACCCCGACACCGCCCGCGCCGGGGCCGAAGCCGTCGGCCTGGAGATCGTCGACCTGCGGATGGAGTCCCTGCGGACCGAGTTCCTCGACGTCGGCGCGGTTATCTACTTCCTGCAGAAGGTGATCTGGACCGTTCCCGAGTTCAGCGTCGAGCGGTACCACGCGCGCCTGCGGTCACTGCACGACCAGATCCGCGCCGAAAGCCCATTCGTCACCTGGACGACGCGGTTTCTGATTGAGGCCCGCAAACCCGCCTGGCGCTGTGACCTGCCTGGCGCTGTGACCCGCCTGGCGTCAGTGGGGTGGGAAGGCCGTGACGGGCTCGGTGATCGACAGCCGCACGTGGGTGCCGGGTTCGGGGAGCTGGTGCCCTGGCACCCTCGCCGTCACGGTGCGGCCGGACCGGTCGAGCCGGAGCTGGACGGTGGCGTCGTGGCCGAAGTACCGCACCTCGGTGACCCGGCCGACCACCCCGTTCCGGTCCTTGTCCCGCTCCCCGTTCCGGTCTTCGTTTCGGTCTTCGTTCTGGTTCTTGTTCTCGTCGCCGTCTGCCGCGGCGAGGAGCCTGATCTGTTCCGGCCGGACGAGCAGGCGCGCCTCGCCCTGGGGAGACCCGGGCCGGACGGCGAGTTCACCAAGGTCGCAGGAGGCGGTGAGCCCGGTGACGACGGCGGGCACGAACACGGCGGCGCCGACGAAGGCCGCGACGGTCGGGTTGTCGGGTGAGGCGTAGACGCCCGGGGGCGTGCCGGTCTGGGCGATGCGGCCGGCGGCCATGACAGCGATCTGGTCGGCCAGTGACAGCGCCTCGTTCTGGTCGTGCGTGACGAGCAGCGCGGTGGTCCGGTTGGCGCGCAGCGCTTCGACGACGGCGCGGGCGGTGTTCAGGCGGAGCCCCGCGTCCAGGGAGGAGAACGGCTCGTCGAGCAGCACCAGGGACGGCCGCGGGGCCAGGGCCCGCGCCAGCGCCACGCGCTGCTGCTGGCCGCCGGAGAGCTGATGGGGGAACCGGCAGGCCAGGCTCGCGTCCAGCCCGACGAGGTCGAGCAGCTCGGCGGCACGCCCGGCGGATCGGCGTTCGGCGCGGGGCAGGCCGAACCCGATGTTGGCCGCGACGTCCACATGCGGGAACAGGGCACCTTCCTGCGGGACGTACCCGACCCGCCGCCGCTGGGCGGGAACGCTGCGACCGGGGCTGAACACCCGTTCGGCGCCGAAGTCGATCGTCCCGCCGTCCGGGTCGCCGAATCCCGCCACCAGCCGTAGCAGGGTGGTCTTGCCGCAGCCCGACGGCCCGAGTACGGCCGTCACACTGTCCTCGGGCACTCGTAGATCGATCCCGGCGAGGGCTGTCGTGGCGCCGAACCGCTTGGTGACCTGGCTGACGGTCAGCGCTGTCACGTGCTTCTCCTGACGGAACGGGTGAGCAGGAAGGCCGCCGGGGCCGACAGCAGCACCATCAACCCCGCGTAGGGGGCGGCCGCGCCGTAGTCGACGTCGCGGACGTTGCTCCAGAACTCGGTCGCCAGGGTTTCGGTGCCGGTGGGTGACAGCAGCAGGGTCGCGGTGAGTTCGGTGACCACGGCGAGGAACACCAGGATGGCGCCGGCGCCGACGCCGGGGGCGATCAGCGGCAGGGTGACCCGCCGCCAGGCCTGCGCCGGGCGCAGGCCCAGGGCATGCGCGACGTCGTCCAGGACGGGTGGCGCCTGCGCGATCGCGCCCCGTACCGCCACCGTGGCCCGCGGCAGGAACATGATCGCGTAGGCGGCAATCAGGAGGGTGGTGGTCTGGTACACGGCCGGCAGGATGTGCAGCGAGACCGTGACGAGAGCGAGCGCCACCACGATGCCCGGCAGCGCGTTGGCCGTGTAGGTGCTGCGTTCAAGCAGTGTCCCGATCCGGCCCGGATGGCGTACCGCGAGCCACGCCACCGGAAGCGCCAACAGGACGGTGCACAGCGCGCCGACGAGGCCGAGCCCGGCCGCGGTCGCGGCAGCGGCGGCCAGTTCGCCGACGGGGAAGGCGGCGGAGGCACCTACCAGCAGCCAGCGGACGAGGCTCACCAGCGGCACGCCGAGCGCCAGGACCACGACCGCGCCGAGCCCGGCGACGGCGGGGGCGGTGAGCCGCCCGAGCCGGGCGGGTTGCGCGGTGCGGCTGGCTCCGGGCCCGAGCCGGGCGTAGCGGTGCCGGCCGCGCAGGCTCAGCTCGGCGCCGACCAGGACCGCACAGTACAGCGCCAGGACGCCGGCGAGCATGTTCGCCGCCGGGCCGTTGAACGACGAGAGGTACTGGTCGTAGATGGCCGTGGTGAAGGTGGAGAACCGCAGCATCTGCAGGGCGCCGAACTCGGCGAGCAGGTGCAGGCCGACCAGCAGCGACCCGCCGAGGACGGCCGGGCGCAGCTGCGGGAGCACGACCCTGGCGAACGTCCGCCACGGGCCGAGCCCGAGTGACCTGGCGGATTCCTCCAGCGCCGGGTCCAGCCCCCGCAGGGTCGCGCCGACGGGGAGGTAGACCAGCGGGTAGTAGGCGAGTGTCACGATCAGCAGGGTGCCCGGGTATCCCTCGACGCCCGCGGTCAGCGAGACCCAGCCGTAGCTGACGACAAACGCGGGCAGTGCCAGCGGAGCGGCGAGTAGCACGTGCCAGACCCGTCGTCCCGGCAGGGTCGTCCGTTCCACCAGCCAGGCGGCGGCCGTGCCCAGGACGGCACTGGCCACCATCCCGCCGGTCACGAGCTTGGTGGTGTTGGCCAGCAGCTCGCCGACCCTGGGCCGGATCAGCAGCCGCCAAGCCTCCGACCAGCCTACGCTGACCGTGTACCCGACGACGAAGAACAGCGGGACGGCCGCGAGCAGCGCGACGAGCACGCAGGCCAGCAGCAGCGGGCGCGGGTACGCCGGGCTGGTGCGCACCCACCATCCCGCCGTCGTGGGCTGACCGTTCAGAGCAGGCCCGCCCGCTGCATCAGTTCGACGACCTTTGGTCCGTTCAGGGTCGAGATGTCGATGTCGGGCGGATCGAGTGTCGACAGCGGCTTCAGCGCAGGGTTCGTGGGGACCGCGTCGGACACGGCGTACTCCAGGGCACCGCTGTCGACCAGCGCCTTCTGCCCGGCGTCGCTGGTGAGGAAGGTGACCAGCTGCTGTGCCTCGGCCTGCTGGTCGCTGGCCGCGAGGACGCCGGCGCCGGAGACGCTGACGAACGCGCCCGGGTCCCGGTGGCCGAAGAAGTGCAGGTCGACGTTCTTACTGTCCTTGCCCGACTCCGCCTGGTCCTGGTACCAGTAGTAATGATAGATCACGGCGGCGGGGACCTCGCCCGCGTTCACGGCGCGCAGCGCGGCGATGTTGTTGGCGTAGATCTTCGCGTTGCGTTTCAGCCCGGCGAGCCACTCGGCGGTGGCGCTCTCGCCCTTCACCGCGAGTACGGCGCTGACGATGGCCTGGAAGTCCGCTCCGGCCGCCGCGACACCGACCTTCCCCTTCCATGCCGGTCCCGCCAGGTCCATGATCGACGCAGGCAGCTCGTTCTTGGCGACCTGCCCGCGGTTGTAGATGAACACCGTCGACCGGGCCGCGAAACCGACCCAGTTGCCGGTGCTCGGGACGTACTGGTCAGGCACCTGGCCCAGGGTGGCCCGGTCCAGTTTGCTGAAGCCGCCGGCGCGGTCGACCAGCGTCATGGCCGGCGAGTTCTCGGTGACGAAGACGTCCGCCGGCGAGCTGTCGCCTTCCTGGACGATCTGGTTCGCCAGCTCGGGGTCGCCGCCGCGACGCAGCTCGACCTTGATGCCGGTCTGCTTGGTGAACGCGTCCACCATCACCCGCATCAGGTCCTGGTGCTGCGCGTTGTAGAGCGTGATCGTCTTCCCGTCGTCCCCCGAGCCGCACGCTGACAGGCCGGCCAGGCCGGCCAGGCAGGTGGCCGTCACCAGCACGACCAAGGTTCTTCCTATCGAACCCATCGGACTCCTCCACCTGAACACTTCACCTGGACAGACACGTCCGACCGACCTCGAACCTCTAATCGGTCTAGAAGTTAACTCATACTTACCTTAGCGCCGTGGAATGTGACGAGTGGCATAAGCCGGGGGCGCTGGCGGGCGAACCGCGGAGCAGACGCCTGGCGCCGAGCGGGATTGGCACGCCTGCCGTGAGCCGGCCGAGAAGGCCCATGGCATGGAACGAGACCTTCCACGCGGCGACGCCGACGGTGAGCGAGGCCAGCAGCGCCAGGACCGGATGGTCGTCCTGCAGAAGGGGGAACACCTGCCAGTGGGTCAGGTAGATGTAGAGCGAGCTGCCGGCCAGCAGGCCCGCCAGCCGGCGTAGCGGGCGTGGGCAGCGGACGCTCGTGGTCCAGGCCAGCAGGAGCACGCCGCCGAGCACCACATGCTCCCGGCGTGCGTCAGCGAAGAACCCGGGGATGGTGAGCGCCGCCGCCGCCGTGAGGACCAGCCGCTGCCATACCGTGGTCGCGGCGGCGGTGGCCCATCCCAGTGCGAACAGCCAGAGCACCGCCACCGACGTCTGGGTGTGGCGTGGTCCCGGCGGTAGGGCCACGACGTCGAAGCGGGTGAGCAGACCGGCGGCGAGGACACTGGCGGCGACGGCCCACGGGCGGCGCCGCTGCCAGCGGTCGAACGCCGGCACGCCGAGCAGGGCCGCGAGGACCAGCAGGATCTGGACCAGGGCTTCGATGAACCAGAACTCCCAGGGCGGGCCCGCGCGGCCCGGCCCGAACACGCTGTTGAGCAGCACGATGTTGGCGGGTCCGTGTTCGTCCATGACGAGCACGAGTACGGTGATGAAGACGATGCTCGGCACCGCGAGGTACGCGATGCTGCGGAGCAGCCCGCGGACCCGGTCGCGCCGCGGCGCCGCGGTCAGGTGGAAACGGGCGAAGTTGTAGCCGGCGACGGCGATGAGGAGATGGGCGCCCCCGAGGATGCCGCCGACGGTGTCGAAGGTGTTGGCGTGCGTCCCGACGATCAGCACGATCGCGACCGCGCGGAGCAGCAGGCTGGTCTCGATCGAGCCGCCAGAGCCGCCAGCTCTGCGCTTTGGTCGCGTGGCCGGCTTCAGGTCCCGCACGGCCATGGTGTGCCAGCCGGCGGGCAGGTGTCCGAGGGCGTCCTCCAGCCGCAGTGACAGTTCCACGTAGGACAGCGAGTCGCCGCCCAGGCTCACGAAGGTGCTGTCGTCGGTGACATCGTCGCGGTGAAGCAGCTCGGCGAACAGCCGACGTACGTCGGCTGTTCCGTCCGACGGCACGTCCCGTCCGGTGGGCGCGGTCGTGCGCGCCGGTCGCGCGTCGCGGGCGATCTCCTGCAGCGCAACCAGGTCCGGTTTGCCGGTGGCCAGGCGGGGCAGGGCGGCCAGGCGGTGGACGCGGACGGTGTTCTCCGGCAGCCGGCAGGCCCGCGCGACCAGCTGGCGGACCGAAGGTGCGTCCCGGTCGCCCTCGATCATCACGTCGACGGCGTCGTCGCCGGTCACGCAGCAGGCGCTGAGCCCCTGGCCGGCGAGGGTGTCCTCCACGTGTTGCAGGTCGATCCGGATCCCGAAGACCTTGGCGAATCTGGTCTGCCGTCCCACGATCTCGTACAGGCCGTCGTCGGTGCGGCGTGCGACGTCCCCGGTGCGCAACTCGTCGAGCGTCGGACCGAGCGCGAGGTCCGAGGCCGTCCGCGCGTAGCCCATCATGACGTTGGGCCCGGAATAGACGAGCTGCCCCAGATCCCCGGTGCTGTCGGTGCTGTCGGCCAGCGGCTCGAGCCGGAACGACCCGCCCGGGACCGGGACTCCGATGGTGTGGGGCTGGGTCGGCGCGAGGTGCGGCGGCAGGTAGGCCATCCGCGCCGTGGCCTCGGTCTGGCCATACATCACGACGAAGTCCCAGCCGTTGCGTCGTCCGAGCTCGGCGTAGCGGGCCACCCGGTCCGGCGCCAGTCGACCGCCGGCCTGCGTGACGTAGCGCAGGTGCGGCAGCGACATCGCGTCGAAACCGATCCTGTCGAGCAGATCGAACGTGTAGGGGACGCCAGCCAGCGAGGTGCCCTGCCCGTCCCGGAAGAGGTCCCAGAAGCAGGCGTCCACGACGGACAGGGACGTCAGGATCAGACCGGCCCCGCACAGGAGGTGACTGTGCACGACCGACAGCCCGTAGCAGTAGTACAGGGGCAGGGTCGTCGCGGCGCGGTCGCCGGGGCGAAGGCCGAGGCACTCGACGATCGACTCGGCATTGGCCTGCAGGTTCGTGTACGACAGCCGGACCAGTTTCGGTGAGCCCGTCGAGCCCGACGTGCTCAGCAGCAGCGCGAGGTCCGGATGGAGGTCGTGCTTCGAGCCGTCACGCCGCTGCTCGACGCGGATCCGCGTCCGCGTGTCGGCGGGGCGGATCACCACGTCGGGGTCATAGGACGTGATCAGGGCGTCGGTCGACGCGGCGTTGTCACCCGGCACCAGCAGGACCGCGTGTCCGGCGGACAGCGCCGCCAGGTACAGGACGAGGACGTCGATCGTGTTGACCGCCGCGAGGAGTACCAGCCGCCGCCCGGCGCCGAGCCGACCGGCGGCGGCGTCGACGCGTGCCGCCAGCTCGCGGTAGGACAGTCGGCCCTCAGCCGTGACAACGGCCGTGCGGTCACCGTGCCGTTCAAGGTGGCGGGCGAGGAACACAGTCGAGCCTGAGAGGGACGGGCCTGCATGGGTCACCCAGCCAATGTACAAGTAAGGAAAGCCTACCCTAAGTCTTACCTCTCACTACGCCTACGTCATCGATCCATGACGTTCGGTGCCGCAGCCGCCCGTGGGTGATCTTGTCGTGTGGTGGCGGCGGCAGCGGTGGGTCTGCCTCCCGCCCCAGCGCGGCACCCACCTGCTGGGAGGAGGTGAGTAGCGCCGCGGGCGATATGGCGTCGTCGTCGGTTCGGAATGATGTCCAGCGGATAAGCGTGGTTCGCCGGGTGGCGGGCATCAGCTTGTTGACCTGTGATGTCGAGCGCCAGCTGACGGCAATGGTCCTTGTATCGGTGACCGACGATGGGAGAATAGGATCGTGAGCGACATAACTGCCTCAGATCGTCGTACACATGAAAGATCCACAGATGTGCCCTGGTTTGGTTTTCTCGCCGTTGGAGCAGCTTTTACCCTGTTCGCGCTGGCCATTCCGCAGTTCGATCTGACCACGGTGCGGTCGATCGCCGTGCTTCTCGGGATCGTCCTGCTCCTCGGCGCGGTGAGTGAGCTGCTGGCGGCGGCGGCGACGGCCCGGGACTGGCGCTGGTCCCATGCGCTGCTCGCGGTGCTGTTCGTGGCCGGCGGGGTGGTGGCGCTGGTCTGGCCGGATCCCACGGTCAAGGCGGTGGGCCGGATCGCGGCCTGGTTCTTTTTGACCAAGGGTCTCTACGACGTCGTCAACTCGTTCGTCGCCCGACGGACCGAGCAGCAGGCCGCGGCCGGGCAGTACGCCACCGCGGCGGAGGGCCGGCCCACCCCGGCCCAGTGGTGGATGCCGCTGATCGTCGGTGCGTTGGAGATCGGGGCGGCGTTCTGGGTGGTGGGTTCCCAGCGGGTCTCGCTGCCGCTGCTGGCCCTGTGGGTGGGCCTCACGGCCCTGGCGGTCGGGCTGACCAAGATTGCCATGGGGTTCCGGCTGCGGGGCGTTTCCCGACCGCCCGCCTCTCTGGAGGGCCTGGCGATTCCCGGCTTCGGCGCCGGCGCGGTGGAAGGCAGGCGTCTGGAGGAGGAGCGTGTCCAACGACCCGTGTCCGGGAATCGTTGACGATCCCGGGTGATTCCCGGATCCCGGCCCCGGTTTCTCCCGGCCGACCCTTCGGTTTCCGCCACCGCCGTCGGTCTGTCCCTGATGCCCCACCGCCCCGACTCGCGTCAGGGCGGTGGGGCGGTGGGGTCGTGCTCCGCGGGGGACAGCAGCAGGCGGGAGGTCCGCCGCCCCGGCGCGCGTCGGCATAGCCTCGGCGGCGTGATTCGTGAGCCGCTGCCCGTCCCGTCGGAGACGGCCTTCCTGCCGGAGACGACCGTCCCGTCGTGGGTGATCCGCCTGCATGCGCGTGCGCTCGCGCGGTTGACCGGCGCGCCCGAGGCGCGGTGTAGCGTCCGATTCTTCGCCGACCAGGGCCGGGTCGTCGCGGTTCTCGTCGGGCTGTCCGTTCTCGGTTCGGCCGCCGTCGCCGCCGGGCCGTTCGTCCTGCGCCATCTCATCGACACGTCGTTGCCCACCGGCCAGGTGTGCGACCTCGTCGTCCCCGTCCTGCTGCTGTGCGCGGTGCTGGTGTTCGAGTCGAGCGTGCTCTCGGCGCGCATGGCGCTCATCGCTCGGCTCGGCGGCGTTGTCTCCGTGCGGATCCGTCAGACGGTGAACGCTCACCTGCAGCGCCTGCCCTTCGCCTTCTTTCCCCGCAGCCAGCAGGGGGAGCTGATGACGGTGATGTCCACCGACATCCTGAACGCCCAGAACGCGATCTCCGCCACTGTGCAGGCGGTGATCTGCAGGATCGCGGACATCGTCGTCGGCTCGATCGTCGTCTTCGTGCTGGACTGGCGTCTGAGCCTGGCGGTGATGGTCTTCGCGCCGGCCACGCTGCTGATCGTCCGCTCGGGCCGGCGGCGGCTCGCCGCGCTGTCCACCCGCCAGCGGGAGCTCGACGGTCTGCTCATGGTTCAGGTCGCCGACACCTCGTCAGTCTCCGGGGCGCTGCACGTGCGGCTGTTCGACCGGGTCGACTACGAGCAGACCCGGTTCGACGCGGCGGGCGCCGAGCTGTTCGCCGCCGCCGAGGATCAGGCCCGGCTGATGTCGTGGGTCCGGTTCCTGGTCAACCTCGGGGTCATCGCGACGATGACGGCGGTGCTGGCGCTGGGGGCCTGGCTGGTCTCCAGCGGTCGTACCACGCTCGGGACGGTCGCCGCCTTGGGCGGCGCGTTGCTGGTGGCCTTCGGACCGCTGTCGTCCGCTGTCAACCTGCGTGCGGAGCTCGCGGGCGCGGGCGCGTCCTTCCGGCGGATCTTCGCCCTGCTTGACGTCCCGCAGGACGAGGTACGCCTGAGGTTCGAAGGGGCCCGGGCCCCCGCGCTGACCGTCCCCCGCGCACCGTGGTCCGGGACGGAACCGGCGCCGGCCGCCGCTCGCCGGGGACTCGATGCCGGCCGGGGACTCGACCTGGCGTTCGACGACGTATGGTTCTCCTACGATCTCGCCACGGCCGAGGACCGGCCGGACGGCGACTGGCCGGACGGCAACCCGACGTGGAACCTGCGCGGGGTGACCCTGAAAGTCGCCGCGGGGACGACGGCGGCGGTTGTCGGGGCCAGCGGGGCCGGCAAGACGACCATCGCTTATCTGGCCAGCGGCGTGCACCGGCCGCGGCGCGGCGGCATCCGTCTCGGCGGGGTTCCCCTCGACGACATCCCGCCGGATCGTCTGCACACGATGATCGGCGTCGTCCCTCAGGACCCGCACTTGTTCCATGACACGATCGCGGCGAACCTCCGTTACGGCCGGTTGGACGCGACTGACGACGAGCTGCGTGCCGCCTTGGCGGCCGCCAGCCTCTCCGCCCTGCTCGACCGGCTGCCCGAGGGCCTGGCGACCCGGGTCGGCGCACGGGGCTACCGGTTGTCCGGTGGTGAGCGGCAGCGGTTGGCCATCGCCCGGGTCCTGCTGCAGTCACCACGGGTGCTGGTGCTGGACGAGGCGACCTCGGCGCTGGACACCCTCTCCGAGGCCGCCGTGCGCACCGCCCTCGACCGGCTCGCGGTGGGGCGGACGTGCCTGGTGATCGCGCACCGGCTGTCCACGGTGATTGACGCCGACCGCATCTACGTGATGGACCACGGCCGGGTCGTCGAGGACGGCACGCACAGCGAGCTGCTCGCCGACGGCGGTGCCTACGCCCGCCTCTACCGGCCCACCGCCGTCTGATTGGGTGGGGGGCGATTCCCGGCCGTCCCCGTCATGGTCACGACCCCGTCATAGTCACGACCGGCCAGGGCGTAGCCGATGTAGTCGCCGGCAGCGATGGCGGTGACGTGGTTCAGGCCGCTGACCTGGACAGGGGTGGGGCTGTCGGTGGTGGTGCCGTCGCCGAGCTGGCCGCTGCCGTTGAAGCCCCAGGCCCGGATGGTGCCATCCCTGCGCAGCGCATATCCCGAGAGCACATCGCCGGCGAGGGCGGTGACATCGTTGAGACCGGTGATCTGGACGGGGGTGGGGCGGTCGGTGGTGGTTCCGTCACCGAGCTGGCCGAAGCTGTTGTCCCCCCAGGCCTGGACGGTCCCGTCGCAGCGCAACGCGTACCCGGAGTTGCTGCCGTCGGCGATGGCGACGACATCGTTCAGGCCGCTGACCTGGACCGGCGTCGAGGCGCCGGTGGTGGTGCCGTTGCCGAGCTGGCCGAAGCCGTTGAATCCCCAGGCCCAGGGGATGCCGTCGGGAGCCTGCGTGTGCTGGGCGGATGCCTCGGTAGGCGTGCCGGCCGGTTGTCCTGGGGGCGCCGCACCGCGGGCGGTGGCCGGCAACAGCAGCAGCGCAGTCGTGACCGCGGCGACCGCCGTTCCCTGCTTGTTGCCGTGCCGTCTTTCCTGTTGCTGACCCGTCACTGGTTCTCCCTGTGCGTTCGATCCTCCTTTGATTGCTCAGAGTAAGAGTAAGTTTCGGAAAGTAGTCGCATGGGCGTGAGGTGCGGCGAGTCGGCCGGCGGGAGGCCATTACCCGCTACCCGCGTCGGCCGCCTTCCCGGTGCGCCCGGACCGCCCGCAGCACGCCCCGGGCGAGCAGGAACAGCACGAACAGCATCCCGACGGCCGGCAGCGAGACCAGCAGCGCGGAGACGACCTCCGCGAATGCGGTGACCAGCTTCCCGTCACGGGTCGCCCGGCCCGCCAGCCCGAGATAGTCCCACATGGCCCGGGTCGTCCGGGTAAGCACGAACGGAACCGAGACCATGAGCACGACCAGGTTCACCAGGATCACACGACCAGGTTCACCAGGATCAGCGGTGCCGCGAGCAGCGCCCAGGCGGTCACCACGATCCGGGCCGACCGGGTCAGCCCGTCCGGTTGGCTCCGGTTGTCCGGTCGGCTCCCGTTGTCCGGCGGGGTCAGCCCGTCCGGCCGGGCCCGTCCCGCCGATCGGGCATGCCGCCCGCGCGGGAGGCGGTTGCGCCGCCGTGGCAGCGTCGCGCGCAGCGTCGGCCCCATCCGGTTGAACAGGTCCGGTACCCTGGCCAGGTCGCTGACAATGTAGTAGCCGTCCAGCCGGACGAAGGGCGCAAGCTGGCGCATGGCATCCAGGTGGACGAGGACGACGGCGGTCACCAGCACACCGGCGTGGGTGAGCGCGAGAGCCCCGGCGAGCAGCAGAACGAACAGTCCGTTGAAGTAGATGCCGCCGAGGTCGGTGCGCAGCCGGCCGAGCCGGCTCAGCCGGTAGAAGTCGGTGACGTCGGTGAAGAAGGCCGGCCACACCAGGTACATGCCGAAACCGATGACTCCCGGGCGGGCACCGCCGTAGTGGCAAGCCGCGGCGTGCCCGCATTCGTGGAACAGTGCGCCGACGAGGGCCAGGCCGACCACCACCAGGATCAGCGCCGGGGTCGCGAGCACCTCCGCCGCGCTGTCCCGGACGCTGTGCCGGCCGAATATCCACACGTCGGTGGCCACCAGCAGGGCCACGGCCGCTGGCCGGAACAACATCGCGAACACTCGGCTGACTCGGTGCACGGCCGGCGCGGGTAGCAGGGTGTGCCGGGCGGCGAGTGTGAACAGCGCCTTCGCCCGGGGTGCCGGAGGGACACCGTTCTCGCTGGCGATCAGGCCGAGTGGCATGAGCCGATCCACCACGAGGTACGCGACGTCGGCGCCACTCACCCGGCGGGCGCAGACCCCCGTGACCCGGTCGGCAATCGCGGCGACGTCGCGGGCGCCGTCTGCCGCCTCGAGGATGTGCGCGAGCAGTTCGGTGAGCGCGACGACCTGACCGTCGGCGCGGCGGGCCAGGAAGACGGGCCGGTCCAGGCCCGACCCGGTGAACTCGCCGAGTAGCGCCAGGCCGTCGGCCCGGCTCGGTCTGGCGGGTACCTCGGCCGGCCCAGGAACGCCCGTCGGATCGGCGAGGCTGGCGACGCCGGCGATGTCGCTGACGCCGGCGAGGCTGGCGACGCCGGTGAGTCCGGGCGCCCGGTCCGATTCGGAAGGTGCCGGCGGCATCGTTGTCGGCCGGGTGGACGACCGGGTGGACTCGGTCATCTGCGTCCCATCCTCATTGTCATGAACTGGCGGGAAGCCGGCCGGCCGGGTGACCACCCCCGGAGGAATCCGGCGGTGTATCTGTCGGTCGTAGCCGTAAAGCGGTAAAGCGGTCGGTGTTATCTCTAGATGATGTTGATGCTCGGTACCAGTGTGATGAGAATGGGCAGGAATCCACCGGCGACCTGCGGCTCCGCATGAGCGTCGATCTGTGCCATTTTCGACCAGGGGGATCCGACCGGGAAGAAGGTTGGGTCAAACTCCTTCCGACCGACCTCGACCGCGGCGAGAGTCGTTCGCTCGGGCAGTAGTTCCGCCCATTCCAAGAACAGTTCTCCATTCAGCTCGTCGGCGCAGTTGCCCGTGATATCGTTCATCCTTGTTTCCCACCGATCTGAGTTGCCTCGGATATTCAGGCGGTGGGAACGCTAGCCACCGCTCAACCTGGTGGCCAGCACCTGCACAGGGTGTGTCACGGTGCGGTCGTGCCCAGCGTCAGTCGAAACTTCGGCTGGCTTTCTCGGATCGATCTGACTGAGGTGAGGGCATGATTTCCGGCCGACCGAAGGATATTCGGCCGGCCGGTGGTCGCGGATTCACGGTGCCCTTGGCAACCCCGGGGGAACGTGGTCGGTTACCCGGCCAGGGAGACCGGCGCGAGGAGCAGAATCGGCCCGGAGCTCACCACTGCTCGATGCGGTTCCAGCTGTTGGCGATGGTCTTGATGAACGCTCCGTCGCTGTAGGCAGTCTGTGGCTCCGGATGATTATCGATCTGGGCGTTGTTGCTGCCCGGCGAGCCGACCGGGTAGAAGATGGGGTCGAACTCGGTGCGGTTTATCTCGACCACCGCCAGGGTCATGCGCTCGGGCAGCAGCTCCGCGTGTTCTTGTGCCAGCTCGACGACGTCTGTCTCCCTGCGGTCCCTCATCTTCTGGCTCCCATGTGTGTCGCTCGGTACCCGTCATGACGCATGCTGATGATTTGCATTGAAATAACT
>NZ_CDWTNB010000068.1:8856-20036 GCF_977947065.1 Frankia sp. CgJB1 | reverse complement strand
TGCACGAATATTCTGGAGCCAAGACGTTTTCTAGATAGTTCGCTTTTTGCGTGTTCTGTGCATCGAGATTGGAACGAAGATCGTACAGCGGTGAGCTGCAGGAATGAGCCGGGAAGCCGACACTTTCCGTGAGAATTTCTCTTTTTGTGTGTTCCGTGCTCTCCGGGCATGGGATCTCGATTTTGCGATTTTACCTCGCGAAAACACCGCCGAAAAAATGCTTCCGCACAAAAGGAGCACGAGCGTGCCTAGTTGCATGCATTACCCGCGGCGCAGCCGTATGGTTGTAGTCGACTTAATCGCTCACTACCCGATCATCGCGGGAGAGCTTACCGATGAATGGGCGGCAAAGGGCCGCCCGCATCTATGGGAGGAGGTTCCCGCAGTGGTCCACCTACGCCTCCGCAGGAACCGCTCGCGCCAGATCATGGAGGACATCGTCGTCGAGCTGCGCTCGGCGTCCGAGCCGATCGCGGCGGAGGAAATCGCCGACAAGATCGGCCGACACCGGTCCACGGTCCAGCGGTACCTCCATGATCTCGATCAGGACGGCTACGTCGACCTCATCTTGGACCGCGGGTCCCGCGGGCGTCCCAAGCACCTTTACCAATGGCGCGACGAACCCTCGCCCCCGCCCCGCCCGAACCCCGGAATGGTGACAGTCTGATGCACGCGCTTGACCTCGCCACGCTCGTCCTGGCCAAGGGCGGCCATGACAACTTGAAGCAGGGCAGCTGCCTCCTGGAGGCGGTGTCATACCTCGCCGACGAGCCCTGGTCCGACCACCCCGAGTGCGTCTCGCCCGTGCTCGGGGCTTTCGGCCGCATCCTGAACGATGTCCTGCCCAACAACAAGCGGCAGAAGCTCAAGCCGTACATCCCGCAGCTCATGGGTACGGCCGCCGACGGACTGGACGAGGCGCGCGGGTGTCTGGCACTGGATTGGCTCGTCCGGGTGTGCACGCCGACCTGGCTACGCCTGGTCCCGGGGTCGACCGCGTATGCAGATCTGCTCGCCAACCACAGGCCGATCGCCAGCTTGGAGGATGTGGCGGCGATCGGTGACATCGTCCGCGATGCAGCGTCGCACGCTGCGCAAGCCCGGGCCGCCGCCCGGGCGGCCGCCTGGCCCGCTGTTCGGGATGCCGCCTGGGATGCCGCCTGGGTCGCCGCCCGGGAGGCCGCCTGGCCCGCTGTTCGGGATGCCGCCTGGGAGGCCGCCTGGCCCGCCGCTGGGGCCGCCGCCCAGGAGGCCTGGCCCGCTGTTCAGGAGGCCGCCTGGGATGCCGCCTGGGTCGCCGCCTGCAACGCCGCTCGGGCCGTTCAGGATGCCGCCTGGGCCGCCGCCCGGGAGGCCGCCTGGGATGCCGCCTGGGCCTCCGCCTGGGCCGCCGCCCAGGAGGCCGCCGCCCGGGAGGCCGCTTGGGACGCCGTTCGGGACGCCGCTGGGGACGCCGCCTGGGACGCCGCGCGGCAGCGACTCACGCCCAGCGTTGCCGAGTTGCAGACGTCGGCGATCGCACTGTTCGGCCGCATGATCCGACCGAGGTGACCTCATGACCGGCCACCGTCACGACCGAGCGTCTCGCCGCCGCCATTCTCGCTGCCGAGGAGATCAGCGTTCCTCACGGTCAGCCCAGCAGGCGGAAAACCTCCACTTGGACCTCGACTGGGTTGTCACGTTCCACATGAGATGGACACGACCGGGTTGGGTGCCCTCTGTACCCGGGGACGGTAGTGGCAGGCCAGCACGACGACCTCCGCCCGCTCGAGGTC
Organism: Frankia sp. CgJB1; assembly: GCF_977947065.1. Classification (NCBI taxonomy): domain Bacteria; kingdom Bacillati; phylum Actinomycetota; class Actinomycetes; order Frankiales; family Frankiaceae; genus Frankia; species Frankia sp. CgJB1. Next base: position 18,261 of record NZ_CDWTNB010000068.1, on the reverse strand, counting down.
GATGATCTACAGTCGCCAGCGAAGTCGCTGCCCGTAACTACCCGTGAGGTTGTCCGCCTACAGAATCTCCATGAGGATGCGGGGGCGGGGTAGGAGCGATCCGCTCGCGCTCGCCAACATGTCGCTGCGGCTCACACGTACGTTCCTGGAGGCTCCTGCTGCTGTCCTTTACCCACGCGATGATCTGGGCCCGTGAGGTGAAACCGAGCTTGCCGAGAATACGCTCGACGTGACCTTCCGCTGTGCGCTGGGCGATCACCAGGTAGCTCGCGATCTCCTTGTTGCTCAGGCCGCGGGCGACGAGGTCCGCCACCTGACGCTCCCGGAGGGTCAGGGACACCTCCGGCTCGCCGGCGGGAACGACGGGGTGGGCGACAGGAGTCCCGGTGCCCTGGGTAGCCGCGGCGACGGCCTCGTCCAGGTCGAGTTCCGCGCCCTGCGCCAGGGCGCGTTCGAGCTTCCGTTGACCTAGGACGCGTCGCAGGGACGCCTCGCATCGGTGGTGGAACGGGGCGAGCCCGAAGGCGGCGATCGACGCCCCGGTCTCACGCCAGATCCGCCCGGCCGCGCCGAGCAGGACCGCGGACTCGTGGTGCCGGCCGGCCGAGGCCATGACCCACGCCTGCTGCTCCAGCGCGACAGCGATGCCGGCATGGTCGTGGAACGCGTATTTCAGGGAGATGGCCGCGGCATGGTGCTCCATCGCCTGCTCCAACTCGCCTAGCTGCCAGGCCGCCAGACCGAGGCCGCACAGAGCGAACGAGCGGAAGCAGTATTCACCGAAGCGCTCGGTCAACGCCACGCATTCCGCGAAGACGGTCGCCGCCGCGTCCTGTTCCTCGCGGATTCCGTGGGCCAGCCCGAGATAGAGCAGTGATTGGGCGAGGCCGAACGGCTCGTCGAGGTCAGCGAACCGGCGGCGGGCGTCCTGACTGCGCTCCACCGCCGCCGGCCTGTCCCCGCTGATGGCGGCGAGCCTGACCTCGACGCAGGCGATGCGTGCGAGCACCCGCTGGTCGTGCAGCCTAGTGGCCAGATCGCGAGCCTCGGCCAGCAGTGACGCCGCCGCGGTGATGTCGCCCTGGAGGGACGCGGCATGGGCGGCCGATTGCAGACCGATGGCCCGGATCCCGTCCGGCTCCGTGGCCTTGCTCAGCCCCCGATCAAACCAGAAACGCGCCTCGCTGAGCAGCCCGATGGCGGCCCAGTATTGCCACAGGGCCACCATGATGGACAGAGCGGTCTCCGCCAGGCCCGGTGTAGTGAGGCAGAAGTCCAGCGCAACCCGTAGGTTCGCTTGCTCGCTCCGGATCCGCCTGATCCAGTCCAGTTGGGCCGGGCTGCACCACTGAGCGTCGGCGAGGGCCGCCATCCGGCGGTAGTAGGCGAGATACCGACGGCGCACGTCCTGCTCCCGACCGGACTCGCGCAGGCGGTCCTGGCCGTACTGGCGAATGGTGTCCAGCATCCGGAACCGGACCGTCCCCTCGTCGTCGTCACGGACCAGAATCGACTTGTCAACCAGCCCGCTCAGCACGTCCAGCACGACTGCCGGCGGGCACCTGGCACCCCCCACCTGCTCAGCCGCCTCCAACGTGAACCCGTCGGCGAACACCGACAGGCACGCCCACATCTGCTGCTCGTCGGGATTGCACAGGCCGAAGCTCCAGTCGATCAGCGCGCGCAGGGTCTGCTGGCGGCGGGGCCCGGCTCTGTTGCCTCGCGTCAACAGGCTGTAGCGGCTGTCGAGCCGATCGAGGATCTGCTCCAGGGACAGCGTCCGGAGCCAAGCAGCCGCCAGTTCGATCGCCAGCGGGATGCCATCCAGGCGATGGCACAGCAACGCGACGGTCCGCCAGTTGCCCTCGTCGAGGCTGAATTCCCCGAGCACCGCTGCCGCGCGTTCCGCCAGCAGGCTCACCGCCTCGTACTGGACGAGCCCGCCAGCCAAGGCGGACTGGTCCGCGCCCGGGGCCGGCACCGGGGGCACCCTCAGCGGGGGCACCCCCAGCACCCGTTCCCCGGCCACCCCGAGCAGGTGGCGGCTGGTTGCGATGACCCGCAGGCCCGGGCCCGCGCGCAGCAGGGTGTCGACGAGCCGGGCACACGCGTCCACGAGGTGCTCGCAGTTGTCGAGCACGAGCAGGATCCTGCGCGGAGCAAGGTGCGCGGCGAGCGTCGCCGCGGTCCATCGCCCGGAGAGGCGCTGCAGGCCCATCGCCTCGGCGACCGCGTCGGCGACCAGTGACGGGTCGTCGAGGTCGGCCAACTCGGCGATCCAGACACCGTCGGGGAACGCGCGCTGCCGGTCCGCCGCGAGCCGAAGGGCGAGGCGGGTCTTCCCGACCCCCCCGGGTCCGGTCAGCGTGAGCAACCGGGCGCCGGACAGCAACCGCAATGCCTCTGCCAGCTCCCGTCTGCGACCGACGAAGCTGGTCAGTTCCGCCGGCAGGTTCGACCTTCCACGTCCGGACACATACAACACCGTCCCGCTACCTGCGGGGGGACACAACTGGGGCGGACAGGTAGTGAAACAGGTAGTTCTCCCGTCCCCGCACGCCGGTCCGTCGCTCAGGCTGTGCCCATGCCGAGAACGCAGACTGCACTGCCGGCAGCCTTGGGATGCCAGGCGCCGGAGCCGCGGCGACTGGCGCGGTACCCCAGCCTGATCATGGCGCTGCCCCCGCATCCGACGTCGGCGCGGGCAGCCCGCCGGTTCGTGTGGGACGCACTGAGTGGAGGGAGATGTCCACCTCGTCGAGCCCACTGAGCTGCTGGTGAGCGAGCTGGCCAACACAAGCCCCTTGATATCGTCGACACCAGCCCTGTGCACTTATGACGAAGTAAATTTCATGTGAGACCAAGCATGCGAGACCAAGTGCGAAAAGCCAGCCGGCAGACGAGGCCGACCCGCGCCCCCCTGCAACTTCGACAAGTCCCTGATTTGATGACCAACGAGAAAGTCCATTCAATGGGGGGCGTGCCGACGATTCGGCGGACGACCTCCGAAACTGATGTCGTGGTAGTCGGTGCCGGCATCGTAGGCCTGGCGAACGCCCTTCAGCTTGCCAAACGAGGCCTGCGAGTAACGCTGATCGACAACCTTCGCGATAAGAAACACAGCTACAAGGTCGGAGAGTCGTTCCTAGTCTTCACAAGTGCTTTTCTCCGCACTGTGGGCGAGCTGGACGAATTCATCACCGAGAAATCATTCGCGAAACTCGGTGTATGGTTCTCCCACGGCACGGAGAACAGATCAGACTTCCGCGACGCCACCGAGTGGGCCATCAATGCCGACCCGCATCCGCCGCACTATCTCTACGATCTTGCGCCCGACAAGAAGTGGTTCCGCTGCATGTTCCTCGACATGCAGATCGTCCGCCCCGAAGCGGAGGATGCGATGTGCGCGGCCGTCCGACGGCGTGCTGGAATAACTTTCGTCGACACCGCCCGAGTGAGCGACATACAGATCTCCCCGGGAGCGGACTGGCATCAGATGGAATGGCTTGACGGCACAACCGGAAACAGTAACATCATCCGGGCGCGCTGGGTCGTCGACTGTTCTGGGCGCAACCGGTTGTTGGCCCGTGGCCGCGGACATGCCGCGGAGCGGCGGGAACTGACTGACGGATTTCAGACGACGGCCGTCTGGGGCCAGTTCGAGGGCGTGACCGACGGTCTGTTCGGTGACGAGTGGACGCATACCTTCCCTAACGGCCGCAATACGCAACGCGACCTGTACACCGTACATTTGTGGGGGGGCGGTTACTGGATCTGGGTCATCCGGCTCTCGAAGGACCGGATCAGCGTCGGTGCGACTTTCGACCAGCGGTCGGCGCCACCCGGCCGAACTCCGCAGGAGCAGTTCTGGAATCTCATCCGGCGGCACCCCGTCCTCGACAAGGTGATCGCACCGGAGTCGCTCCTTGAGTTCCGGACCTACCGCAACGTCCAGCACTGGACCGACACGTTCGTCAGCCCGCAGCGCTATGCAATGGTAGGCGACGCGGGCAGCATCATCGACGCCTACTACAGCCAGGGAATCGCGCTGGCCCTGGTGACCAGTTGGCATCTCGCCAACATTGTCCAGGACGACGTCCGCTCCGGGCACCTGGACCGGGCTTATATCGAGCGGGTGAACCGAGCCACTCGCCAGGACTGGCACATGCTGCGCGCGATGGTCCGTGAAAAGTACACTGCCGCGATCGCGGACCCTCGCTTCTTCGTGTTGTCCCACGTGCTCGACATGATGGTCTTCTGGTCGGTGGGCAGCACCCGTTCAGCGCTCACCCGATGGCTCGTCGACACCGAGGGCGACACCACTCGGGAGACCCCGAAGCACCGCCGCGTCCGGCGGCGTCTCCAATCCACGCTGTTCTACTCCCGGGCCCCGCTGTGGCGGTGGTTGCCGCCGGAAACCGTGCATTGGATACAGAGCCGGCTACAGGCCAACCTCGCTGCCCGCGCACGCTGGCGGCTGGATCACGGTGTCAATATACCAACGGTCCGTAGCGTCCAGAACGTCACCGCGCCGCTGCCTAAGCTGTGGTGGCTGGCGATCGGCGGGGACCGGGGACGAGATATTTCAGCTCATGACCTGGTGGAACCCGCGGAACTACGACCTGAGGGCACCGCGACCTGGTTGGACCGGTTACCCGTGCCGGCCAACACCCGATTGCGGTGGGTGATCCGACTGCGGCCGTACGCCCTGCTCGCCGGATTCACCGCCGCCTATCTGTGGGACGGGGCGGACACGGCGGTCCGACGCCTACGCCTGCTTGTACGCCGCCCCAGCGACAGCGCGACGGCCAACGAATTCGCTAACCGCGCGGCCTTACTGAGGAAGGATGAATGAAAGCCGTTACCACTGGGCGACCGATCGCCTACCTACATTTGGACTCGCAGCATGCGGAGTACCCACAGATCGTTACTACCCTGGCTGACTACGGTGTCACGGCAGTCGCGGTTCACCTCGACAACGTGCACGCCGTCGACTGGACAGCGTTCGATGGCGTGAACCTACGAATGTGCCGCGGCTTCCACGAGCGGCCCGACTTCCTTGACAAGATCCGGAAACTTTACCTGGAGCTGGACGGGAAGATTCCCATTCTGAACTCGATGCGGGTGGCCGTCGGGACGCTCGACAAACGGCGGTACCTGTCAGAGCTCGAACAGGACGGCATCGCGGTGATCCCGACCCGGTGGGTTTCCCGGGGCGAGGACGTGACGATTGACACGCTCATGGCCCAGACCGGATGGGACCATGTCGTCATCAAGCCAACCGTCTCGGCCGGCTCCTGGCGCACCTTCCGGGTCTCACGGAGCGGGCCGAGCATCTCAGCAACGCACTTCGTCCGGAACGGCCACAAAGCAACGTCGACGACGGGCCTGGCACCACGCCGCGACACGGAACCCGAGACTCTGCTCCGTGACCTGGTGTCCACTCATCACGTCTGTGTCCAGCCATTTCTTTCATCGATCCTGACCCACGGGGAACTTTCCTTCGTCTTCCTAGACGGAAAGTTGAGCCACACAGTCCGCAAAAGAGTCGCCCGGGACGGCGGCTGGTGGGCACACGAACGGTTCGGCGGCCGGAACGAAGTGATCCAGCCGACACCAGCCGAGCGTGAATGGGCGTACGGTGTGTATGAAGCACTGGAAAACCGATACGGACCGTTGATCTTCGGCCGGGTTGACGGCTTGCGGGACGAACACCGTGTGCTGCGGCTACTGGAATGTGAGCTCGTCATCCCCCGTCTGCTCCTGACCGAGGGCAACGCCTACGACACGTACGCAAAAACCATCATCCGGGCGGTTGGCGGCTGACCCGATGATCTACCGAGAAACGCTCGCCGGCCCGAGGGGAGCAACGGTTATGTACGCAGCGCATCGGACCTACCCGCGGTTTACCTCATCCTCCCACTCTCGCTCGTGCTCGGCGTCACCGTCGGTTTAGACGTCCGCCTGCCCTTCCCAGGAGTAGTGATGGTCAACGCATCCGGTCCGGTAGCCGCGCTGTCGTCCCATGTACTTCTCGTTTTCCTGCTCCAGATCGCCGTCCTGCTTGGGCTGGCTTATCTCCTCGGGCGGGCAGCAATGCGGCTGGGAATGCCGGCAGTGGTGGGTGAACTCCTCACCGGCGTGATCCTCGGGCCATCCCTGCTCGGCACGCTCGCGCCTGGCTTCGCCGGCTGGCTGTTGCCCGCACGGGCCGACCAGTTCCATCTCCTCGACGCCGTCGGCCAGCTCGGCGTGATTCTGCTGGTCGGATTCATCGGCATAGAGATGGACATCCAGATGCTGCGGCGCCGGGGTCTGACCGCCGCCCGGGTCGGCCTCGCCGGGCTTCTGGTTCCGGTGGGCCTCGGCGTCTTGGCGGGTCTGCTGCTGCCCGGCTCTCTCGCCGCGGACGGCGCCCATCGGCTGGTGTTCGCGCTGTTCCTCGGCGTCGCGCTCGGGGTCAGCGCGATCCCGGTAGCCGCGAAGATCCTTATCGACATGAACCTGCTGGACCGCAACGTCGGCCAGCTCACCCTGGCCGCGGCCGCAGTCGACGACGTGGCCGGGTGGTCCGTACTCTCCATGATGTCGGCGATGGCGACCACGGGCGTGCGTGGCAGTGACATCGCCGTGCCGGTGGTCAGCGTGCTCGGCGCCGTGCTGGCCGCCCTGGTAGCCGGTCCTCCGACGGTCCGAAGGGCACTTCGATACGCCAGCACGGCGCGCCACGGTGATGGCCACATCGTGGCCATCACCGTACTGATCCTGGCCGCGGCGGCGGCCACGGAGGCGCTGAGACTCGAGGCGGTCTTCGGCGCGTTCATCGCCGGCATCGTCATCGGTTCCAGCCGGGGTTTCGCTCCCGACCGGGTCGCGCCGCTGCGGACGGTGGTGCTCACCGTGCTGGCGCCGATCTTTTTCGCCACCGCCGGGCTACGGGTCGATCTCGGCAAGCTCACCGACCTGTCGGTCCTCGCCGCCGGCCTGGTGGTCCTGCTGCTTGCCGTCGCAAGCAAGTTCGCCGGCGCCTACCTCGGCGCCCGGGCCAGCCGGCTCGGCCACTGGGAGGCCCTCGCGCTCGGCGCCGGGCTCAACGCCCGCGGGGTCATCGGCCTGGTCGTCGCCGGAGTGGGGCTGCGCCTCGGCGTGTTGAACACGGCAGCTTACACGGTGGTGGTTCTCGTGGCGCTCGTCACCACCATGATGACCCCGCCGATCCTGCACCTCACGATGCAACGGGTGGAGCACAGCGCAGACGAGACACTACGGCGGCTGGACCCCACCAGCGACACCGAAAGCGCACATTCCGCTGCCCGACGCTAGCGCTGGCCTTGCCGTCAAACACCCGTATCCTACAAAAGGTTGTTTCGTAACTCGGTCGGATGTGGTGTAGATGGGGCGAGGATGTTCTCGACCCGCGCGACCCGACCGGGTCACTCCCGCTCGTCAGCCCGTCGGGAAGACCACGGACAGGTCAACGGCTGCAGGATTTGCTCTTCGGGATCGCCCTGTCACCCTGCCTCTACCTGCCCAAGGGTGCGAATCCCCTAGGCCACCGACCTAAAAAGCTGTTTTAGAATTACCCCGATCCCGTATCCCAGCCCGATAAAGCAAGCTGTCGACCGGTTGGCACGCCGAGCGCCGGAGTCCGATCCCTGGCGCTCGGCGCGCGTCCGAGGTCAAGACAAGATTTAAAACAGGTTCTTAGAATTTTCCGCCGGGAGGGGTGGGGACCGCCGTCTGGGCCAGGCCATTCGTAACGTGGCCGATGACCCCGGCCGGCGCCGGCCGGGGTGTCGCGCCTTGCAAACTCTCGGTACTGGACCGCGGCACGGGCACGGCGCCGCCGTTGTCCTGCTTGTAGTCCTGGCCGCAGCCACTGAGGAACAGAGCCGATGGAATGACGAGGGCGCCAAGCACCGTCACCATGGCTCGACGGTCACGGTGTCTCGGTGTCCGGGGCCGCCGGGATCGGAAGGAATATATGGTGTCCATAATGATTCAGTAGTCTACTGCCCTATGCGCAACTTTTCCACCTACCCGAGAGGTCGGGTTTTCCACCTACCCGAGAGGCCGGGAAGATCCTGAAGCGTCCGCCCGTTGGTCACAGCCATATCTCCGGCGGGTGAACCAGCCCGCTTCTTCCAAACCTTGCGGGCGTCCTTGACAATCAGGCGCGAGAGCCCGTTCTGAATCTTGAAGCCATGTGCTCTGTGTGCTGTGTGTATTCGAGCAGGAGGTTCTTCGCGCGCCAGGCAGCGTCGATCTCGAAGGCGGCCTCGCCGCCGAGGGTTGCCGGGGTGAGCGTCCGCGGGGCCCCGGACGAGAAGTCCTTTGATCGTGTACTCGGGGTCGGTAGCGCGGCCGCGGCGGCCGCGGATCCGGTGGGTGGCCCTCCGGCGGACATCACCGACCGCCTTGTTGGCGAGGTGGGACCGACCCGGGGCGCGGTACTGGTGTTTCCACCGACCCGTCTCCCCGGGCCGGTCCCCGAACCCGGCGTACCCATTACTGGGCACCGGGCCCTCCACACGTTTACGCGCCGATCATACCGTGGCCTGTTGCGTGCTGTCAAACCACCGGTGCTGACCTGATCCTCACCAAGGATCCCAGTCTTCAGAAACGCCTTCACCAGCGTGGGCACGCGTCTGTCAGTGACCCTTTTCCGCAGCCGGCCCATGACGACCAAGTGCGAGATGTTGTCGAAACAGACCTCGATTTTCCCCTCGAACATCCACTCGTATCCCTGGATGGCGAAGTTGTGGGTCTCAGCTATCGCGTCATACGCCCGCCGGCCCGAGCGAAATCCGTAACTGGAGGGGAGGAAGGCCACTTCCAGGATCGGCTCCAGGACCAGGAGAAGGCTGCCAGGACGACCTGGCCACGGGTCACGGGAATCCCTGACCGGCGCCATTTTCGGGCACCCTTCAGAATCTTTGTCTCCCGGACCGGAAACGGCCGGAACCGCTGCCTCTCCAGCTTCGCGCGAATGTTGGAAAGAAATTCCTCCACGCCACGCCCGGCCTCGATGGCCCAGCCGGTCCGCCCGTCCACCCCGGCCGTGCGAGCCCCCTGTTCCCCCGGACCCGATGCCAGCCCAGGATCAGCACCAGCCGAGCCTGCCACGAGGTTATGTAAGTCAACAAACCGACGCTCACGGCCGTCGGCCGCCCAACGGTGCGGTTTCATCTGAATCCCCGGTACCCGCGCCCGAGCCTCGACGAGGCCCGGCCACGGCACCCCGGTATTAACCGGCGTCCTCCTGGCCTTTCAGCCTGCGAATCAGCCCACGAACCGCGGACGTGCTGCCATCCTTTCCCCTGTGCGCGGCTTTCCCGCGCCCGGCGCACACTACGACGGCTCCGCCTCACCCGGACGGTCAGCCGGCCGTGGGCCTGCTCGCCG
>NZ_CDWTNB010000068.1:6815-8459 GCF_977947065.1 Frankia sp. CgJB1 | reverse complement strand
TCCCACTGGACGCGGGCGGGCGCGGGTGGGCGAGACCGGAACGGTTCTCGTGTTCACCGTGTACCGACTAGTAGGGGCGGTGCCCGGCTTTACCCCGGCAACTCTCCCGGTAGGCACGCCGTAGGCCTTCCCTGCCGCCTCCTCGACGGTACCCATGCCCGCTGGAAGAGGCCGGTCGTGTGGTTGCGCCAGATCGCTGCAACCCGTTGGGCGACACGGATGGCGGCGCCTTCGAGGGTGCGCCCACCGTCGCGGTAGTCATAGCCGGCCCAGGTCCGAGCGGCGGCCCGCCCTGGCCGGGCCCGGTACCCGGGGGAAGGAGAGGAGAAGACAGAGATACTCCGGGTACCCGGCCGTGGCCGTTAGGGGTTCGGGCGGGCGGGGGCCAGGGTTTGCCGAGCCATCGGTAAAGGTGTCTGGGACGCCCGCGGGACCCGCTGTCCAAGATCATGGTGACGTAGCCGGCCTCCTTGAGATCCTTGAGGTACCGCTGGACCGTGGACCGGTCCCGGCCGATCTGGTCGGCGATCTCCGCCGCCGACATCGGCTCGGACGCCCAGAGCAGCACGGCGACGATCTCTTCCCTGACCCCGGTCCGGGCGGGCGGTGCAGGCCGGGTGGGCGGTGCAGGCTGGGTGGGCGGTGCGGGCCGGTCGGGCAGTGCGGGCCGGTCGGGCAGTGCGGGCTGGGTGGGCGGTGCGGGCCGGTCGGGCGGTGCGGGCCGGTCGGGCGGTGCGGGCCGGTCCCTGAGATGACCCCAGAGATCGTCGATTGCGCAGACAATTTTTTTGAGTTCGCGGGCAATTTTTTTGAGCTCGGCCCGGTTATGTAGCGTGATCACTATGATAGTGGTGATGCCGACGACCACTTGCAGGCCCAGATTCTCCGCGGCGCTGGGCAGCTGCGTGAGCAACTGGTGGTGCAGATCCTTCATGCTGACGTCGACTCTGACCTCACCGACGGTCTTACCGTCGGTGTCGCGCAGCGGAACCTCGGCGCGCACGGACGACCCCAGGCTCCCGGACCCGCGACTGACAGTCTCCTGTTCGTGGAGGGCACCCGAGGGGTCGGCGCTGACCGGTTTGCCGATGTTCTTCGGATCGGGATCGGAGCAGCGGATACCCCGGCTGTTGATGACGACCACGGACTGCGCTCCTGTGAGTCGCCGGGCCTGTTCGGCGAGAGCCTGCACCTCCCCCGCGGGATCCTTCCCCATGACCGCCCGGGCCAGGAGCGGGTCGGATACCACCGCACGCGCGATCTTAAGCGTTCCCTGCTGGCGCTGGTGGACAAGGTCGGTGTACAGCTTCAGGTCGGTCAGTCCACTCCCGATGCACAGCACGAGCAGTAGGGAGACGACGCGCATAGGTACTGCCCCTAGTGGTGGATCGAGGTGGATGGTTCGACAGGCCGTAAGCGTAGGACGACCGGCATGAGCGGCGCCCCGAGTCGCGAACCGGAAGGCACGACGCACATCGCCCGATGGTGCCCGAAGATCCGTCCGCGCCGTCGTACGACGAGCTCGCGGCGCTGGTCGTGACACAGGCCGCGGCGCTCGCCGAGACGCTCGCGAGGCTGGCCGGGACCGAGGCCGCGCTGGAGCGGGCGAACAGGGAGATCGAGGCGCTGCGCGCCCAGACCGGG
>NZ_CDWTNB010000068.1:0-6472 GCF_977947065.1 Frankia sp. CgJB1 | reverse complement strand
TCGGACCGGCGACATGTTAGCCGCCGAACATGATCGACGATCGACTACCCACTGCAATGTTTCGAGCTCAGCGCCTTTGCCGGAAAGTATTGCCGCGTGACCGTCGTTGACGACGGTCGATACGCCTGGAGTAACCCACTATGGCCGTGACGCAACGACGCACCTCTCGCTGGACGACAGGTCCCCCGCCGTACCAGTCCGACATTACTTGATCTTGATCGTACGGTAGGGCCGTGATCGGCGCGTTCGCTCGCCCCGGTGGCGGCTCTACCGAGCTGCTTGGCGGACGTAGGGGTGGTCGGCTGTAAGGGGTTTCAGATCCGTCCGTGAGCACCAGCTAGCCCTGTGTGATGGGCAGTGTCGGCGCAAAATTTCGATCTCTTCTCGATACAGGAAGTACACCCAGCGTTCATTGGAACTTTATTTCATGTAGCTATGTTCCATGAATATAACGATCGGTTCCAATGGCGCCGATGTGGCGAGTGTTGCTGACGCGGGCGGAATCAAGTGGTCAGGGCATGTGTCGCCCTGACCACTTGATTCCGCTCATTTTTAAGATCAAAGGAGAGAGTCATGGGACGACTGACACCGGAGAAGATGGCCTTTAGCGGCCCGGCCTGGGGCGCGCTATACTCGCGCCCGCCGCATTTCTACCGTGGCTCTCGGAACCTGATCTTCACCTACGAGACCGCACTGGAGCCGGTGCTTGAGCTGTTGCCGGAAGAGGTGGAGCCGGTAAGCGACACGCCGCAGGTACACTTGTGGTTTCAGGACATCACGTTCTCCACGTTCGGTCCGCATCGCGAGACCTGCGGCTTCATCGAATGCCAATTCCGCATTCATGATCGCCTCGGGTCGGATGCGGCTGGAGCGCTTCGCCGACAGGTCCGAGCTGCCCCAGCATGCAGGGCTGTGCCTGAAGTACATCCCCTCGGCCGAACGGGACGAGCCCCCAGCGGTGCTGCAGCTGGTCGTCGACGACTTCACCGCCGAGCCGGTCGTTGGCAGCGACGGCAAACCGGAGATCTTCGCCGGCACCGGCGCAGTCGACTTCGGCCCAGAGAGCGACCTAGACCCAATCACCCGTCTCAAGCCAGTCGGCCCGGTACGCGCGGTTTACACCGTCATGAACTTGGAACTTGACTTCGGAACCGTCGTCAAGGACTACCACGATCCCTCGCGCGGCTGACGCGCAGCGCAATGCAGTCGGCCAGCCCGCCGTGTCCTGTCCCTGGCCATGCGACAGCCTCGCCGCCGCGGACATCCAGTTGACCCCGACCGAGGTCGCCATGATCGAGTTTATCGGCGCAGAGGGCGCCAGCGTCGAGGGCCCACCGCAGAGGGCGTCGAGTAACCGAAACAGCCCGATGCCCTGTGCCCTGATGATGTGGACGTCGCGGACGTGATCGCCCGTGCGATGGGTGGCCCTCGTCAGAGTGGTCCTCGCCGACCCGGAACGAACACAGGCCGTGCAAACCCTGACCGCGGACGCGCTGGCCGAATACCGCTTCCGAAGCCCACACCGCACTCAGTCCATGACCCGTTCCTTCCCGACGGAGGACGACCATGACGACCCAGATCATCGCAGTCCGGCGCACGGGCATTCCGCTCGCGGGCGACCAGCTTGTGGGCTGCCTCGCCGCACCCGGTCAAACGCCGCCGACCGACGTGCCGGACACGCCACGGCTCGTCGCGCGCGGCATCACCAAATCGTTCGGGCATGTGCGGGCGCTTGGCGGTGCCGATCTGCAGATCGCGTCCGGCGAAGTCATCGGCCTGGTCGGCGACAACGGCGCCGGGAAGAGCACTCTCGTCAAGGCCCTCACCGGGGCCCTTCGCCCTGACAACGGCACCGTCGACATCGACGGGCGGCCCGCGCACCTCATGTCACCGACCGTGGCACGCACCCACGGTATCGAGGTCGTCCATCAGGACCTTGCCCTGGCACCCGACCTCGACCCGGTCGCAAACCTTTTCCTCGGCAGGGAACGATTCGCGCCCGGCCGAAGGCCGCTCGGCACGCTCGACCAGCGCGGCATGCGGAAGGCAGCGACCGAAGTTTTCGACCGGGCTGATCTGCGCCTGCCCTCGCTGGATGTCGCGGTCCGCAACCTCTCCGGCGGGCAACGGCAACTCATCTCGGTCGTCCGGGCCATGGCGTTCTCCCGCAGCATCATCTTCATGGACGAGCCGACCGCCGCGCTCGGCGTCCGCCAGACCGAGCAGGTCGCCAAGCTGGTCAAGCAGGCAGCCGCCAGCGGCGTCGCGGTCGTCCTCATCAGCCACAACATCCCCGAGCTATTGGAAGTGGTCGACCGGATCGTCGTGATGCGACTGGGTAGCAGCGTCGCATCGATCCCGATCGGTGAGGCAACCATGGAACGGCTCGTGGGCGCGATGACGGGACTCGGCTAATGGCAATCGACCACACGACGGCAACCGACCACACGACGGCAACTGACATGGACTCCTCGCGCACCGCGGGAACGGCTCATCCCTATCGCCTGCGGAGCATCGCCAGCAATCCCGAGGTGGGCGTGCTCGCCGGGCTCGTCGCGCTGATCGTGATGTTCTGCGTGTGGCAGCCCGGTGGCTTCGCCACCGTCGGCAACCTCAAGAACCTCGTCTCGGACAGCAGTATCCTGATCGTCCTGGCTATGGCGACGACGCTTGTCATCGTCAGCGGCCAGATCGACCTCTCCATCGGCGGCATCATCGCCTTCACCGAGGTCATCACGGCCACGACGTTCCAGGCGATGGGCGGAACAGCTGGCGGCGCGGACGCCATCCTGCTCGGGTTCGTCGTCGCACTGGTGTCCGGCCTGGGCTGGGGGCTGCTGAATGGGTTGCTGGTGACGAAGCTCAAGCTCGCAGCGTTCGTGGCAACTCTCGCAACGCTCGGAATCGCGCAGGGCGCCGCCTACGTGATCAGTCGGGGAACCGACCTTGCGACGGTGCCCGCCGCGCTTACAAAAAGCGTTGGTATCGGTCGTGTCTTCGGAATCCCCACGATCGTGATCATAGCCGCTGTCGTGGTCGTCGCGGCCACCCGTTGCCTCCGCAGGACGCGCTTCGGCCGCTACACCTTCGCAATCGGATCCGATCGAATCGCAGCGCAGCGCGCCGGAGTGCAGGTCGATCTGCACACCATGAGGGTGTACGCACTGGCCGGCCTCGGGTACGGATTCGTCGCGTTCCTCAACCTCGCCCGCTTCTCCACCACAACCATCGGCGGCCACAGCACGGATGCCCTAAACGCCATCACCGCGGTCGCGCTCGGCGGAGCCAGTCTTTATGGCGGAGTCGGAAGCACCATCGGCGCACTGATCGGTGTCTTCATCCCCGCCGTACTGCAGAACGGTTTCGTCGTCGCTGGGGTCGACCCCTTCTACGCGCAGATCAGCGTCGGCGTCGCCCTCATCCTCGCCCTCTGGGGCGACCAGGTGCGCCGTTCCTACTCCAAGACCACCTGACTCCGGGTCTCCCTTCACGGCATATCTCGAAGCCGAAGCCAGAGAGCGCTCGATTCTCAGTTTCTCGGTAACGCCGTGATACTTCCCCACTCACGCACCAATCAGCACCCGAAGGAATCATAATGCGTACTCGACCCACCTGCCTCCGGAAGGCACCCGCCTCTGCCGCAGCCTTGGCGGTCCTGGTCGCCTTGGCCGCCTGCTCAACCTCGTCCGGATCCGATTCATCGTCCGAAACCGCCTCCGGCGGAAGCGCCGTAGCGACCGTGACTCCTGCTGCAAATGCGCCCGAATCAGGCAGCGCAGAAGGAAAGAAGTTCATCTATGTCGCCTATAATTCACCGCTTTACGGGGGCGTATATTGCGGAGCTAAAGCGGAAGCGGAGCGGCTTGGTGTTTCGATCACAAGGCAGTACGCTGCCGAATTCACGCCCGCATCCCAGATCCCGGTTCTAAACGCCGCCTTGGCGACCAGCCCGGATGGGCTGGTAATCAGCCCGACGGATCCGAACGCCATGTACGAACCCATCAAGTCGGTGGTCGACAAGGGAATCCACGTTGCCACCGCAATCAATAACTTGACTAACACTGATCAATTGACGGCTCAAAGCCTTGTTAATAACGAGCAGAGTGGGGCCCTAGCGGCCAAGTACCTGGCCGAGAAGGCAAACGGTAAGAAGGTCAAGGTCGGCCTCATGACGTTCACTGCCGGTGGTAGCGCTGCTGCTGACGGGGAGTGGCATGGCTTCGAATCTGAGATTAAGAAGTACGACAACATTACCTACGTTGGGGCGCAGTTCGATGCTGGCGGCGTAGCTGACACCACGAAGACCGCTGCCGCCATGCTGGCTCGTCATCCTGACCTCTTCGGCGTCTTCGGTACTGAGACTCAGGCGACAACCGGCATCGTGACGGCCGCCAAGCAGCGCGGCGCGGATCTGGAAATTGTTGGCGGTTACGGCGGTTCGGATGACACCAGCATTGCCCAGTTGAACGCAGGAGAAGTCGCTGCAATCACATCTCTTCCGGAGCGGGAGATTGGCGCCAACGCGGTGGATCAGATCGTCAACAAGTTGACGGGCCGTCCGGTGGAAACGGTCGTGAACCTCGACTTCACGCTCTACACCAAGGGGTCCCTGGCGAAGGCAGGTGTCTCGCTGGGAAACGCGCTAGCCAAGTGCTAAACGCCGCCGTTGAACTCGGCAGCGCCGATCGTGTTGCCCTGCCACTACCACGCTATCGGCGGATGGGTGAATTCGATGTCTGGGCCCTCACCGACGGTGTGTTTCGTCCGGAGCGGACATATCTGGGACCTGGTGCGGCCGAGCCGGTGTACAGCTCACTCTTCGAACCGGGTGGCGCATTGGCGGTGCTGCCCCTGGGGTGCTTCCTCATCCGCAATCCACACGGAAGGTTCGTCCTGATCGATGCGGGGCTGGGCCCAGTAAAGATTACCGGTACGGTGTGGCAAGCCTCGGGTGAGCTGCTATCACATGGCTCAGTCCAGGGCGGGCTTCTCCCGGAGCAGCTTTCCGCCATCGGTGTCAACCCTGAGGAGGTGGAGGATGTCGTCGTGACACACCTGCACTGTGATCACTTCGGGTGGCTCGTCGATCCGAACGCTAATTTGTTCCCTCAGGCCAGGATCTGGATCGGCGGGGCTGATTACACGTACTTCCAGGAGTCGGCCAGAAAATCCACGGATGGGCAAGACGACGATGAGCGGAAGTTCATTATCGATCAGCAGCTCTCGCTTGCTGGCTTGCGTGATGCCGGCAGCGTTCAACTCCTGGACCGTGAAAAGTTGGAAGTGTTGCCGGGAATCTCCTTGATGCCGACCCCGGGTCACACCCCGGGGCACACCAGCGTCATGGCGGCCAGCGGCGGCCAGCGGCGGCCAGCGGATCCTGTTCTTCGGTGACGCGATCACCTGCCCGCACCAGTTACACCACCCGAGCTGGCACAGCGTTGGCGACGTCGACGTCAAGCTTGCGAACCACAGCCGGGAGTGGATCTGGAACGAGCTGTCGAAGCCAGGAACCGACGGGGTCGGCTCACACTTCCCGCAGGCACAGGAGGGCACCCTCGCACTCCACGAAGGGCGAGCGTGGTCAGCCTGAAACTCACCGGGAGGGCCCGGCGCGCCCGGGCAGCCGAGCCACGGGCCCTCCCGCACCTACCAAGCAGCGAGATGAAGATCGGTGAGTACTCCAAGCCGTGTCGTCGACGTCGCCCGGCCGCCGTTCACATTGCCGGTCGCCTGCGTCGCCGGGGGATTCGTCATGACGGCATGAGCTGGCGAATGACGGCTGGTTCGGTCAGGGACGGGGTCACCAGGAGAGGGCGTCCTTCCGCCGGCCACGGCAGGGGTGTGCTCTGCGGCCAGTCTCCGGTGGTAACGACGATGACCGCCAGACCGGCCCGCTGCGCGGCGATTGCCCCGATCCTGGAGTCCTCGACGGCGACCGCGTCGCGCGGATCAACTCCCAGGGCCGAGCAGGCGGTTAGGTAGACCTCCGGGTGAGGCTTGGGTAGGTCGACATCGTCCGCGGCGATGGTCGCGTCGAACGCCACATCGAATCCCGCGCCGATGAGCATCGCGACGAGTACATCGGCCGGGCTGTTCGAGGCGACCGCCATCGGTACGCTGCCGCTCAGGCCAGCGAGCAGGGCGGCCGCGCCCGGCATGGCGCGAGGTAGGGTCACGTTTCACCGCCTGCCGCAGCGAACGGTGAAGCACCGATGCGATCAAGGCAGCTTCGTGTTCCTGGTTGCCCCAGCGCGCGATCCGCGCGGCCCCCGACGCGACGGAGCTGCCGACCAGCTGCCCGCGCATCGCGTCGTCCAACTCGAAGGAGACGGCCGCGGCTGCCTCGTCGAACGCGGTGGCCCATGCCGCCGTGCTGTCCACGAGCAATCCATCGCAGTCGAACACCACCGCGGCTGGCCGCTGACTGCCCCCTGTTCGCTGGTTCGCGCCGTGGTGTCCATCGAGGGTG
>NZ_CDWTNB010000067.1:0-19317 GCF_977947065.1 Frankia sp. CgJB1 | reverse complement strand
TCAGGGGCTGCCGAGCTTCCGCCGACGGCGACCAACGCGTCGCTGCCGCGGACGAGCAGGCCGTTGCGCAGCTCGCCCAGCCCGGTCGGGAGGCTGACGGTGAGATGGTCGTTTCCCTCGTCCCGGGACAGGCCCGACAGCAGCCCGATCGTCGTCCCGCCGACCGATCGGGCGCCCCGGCAGGCCGCTGCCATGATCCTGCCCAGGCCCCCGCAGACGACGTACCAGCCGACCTCGGCGAGACGCCGTCCGACGGACTCGGCGGTGGCGACCTCACGGACGGTGGCCTTGGCCGGCCCGATCACCCCGATGTAGACCTCGTCCCGCCGCATCCGCCCGTCCCGCCGCATCCGTCGATCCTCCCGCCGGTGAGCCGGTCGAGCGACCGCGCGCCGCATCGGACAGCCGCATCGGACAGCCACATCGGAGAGTCCGCGCCCTGCACGTTTCGTCACGTTTTATCGAGGCCCGGCGGGATAGTAGAGACCCTGTTGGGGCCGCCGGCCCCGCCAGCAGGGCCGACGGACCGGATGGACGGGCCGGACGAGACCGGGCGAGAGTGGTCGTGGTCGAGTGGTCGTGGTCACGCAGGTGGGCCGGGGCGAGGCCTCGGGCGAGGCGTTGGGTGGCGGCCGGTACCCGGCGACGACAAGGGTGGGGGTGCAGGTCCGTGGCGAGTAATGCGGGATTCTTCCCGAGGCGGGTCATAGCTGTGACACGCATGTGTAACCGGCAGGCCGTAGCGTAGCCCGCCATGAGCGACGCACGAATCGTGGCCGTCGGCGTCGAGGAGGAATTTCACATCCTCGATCTCACCACCCGTCAGCTCGTTCCCAGGGCCGAGGAAATCCTCCGCCGGCTCGACGGGGACTCGTTCTCCCCAGAGCTATTGAAATCGGTTGTCGAGACGAACAGTCAGCCGACGGCGGATCTGCTGGAGCTGCGGACGAACCTGCTCGATCTGCGGCGGCGACTCGCGGAGGTGACCGGCGAGCTTGGGCTCGGGCCGGCCGCCGCGGGCACCGTGCCGATCGTGGACATGGATCTGCTCGACGTCTCCCGGGACGACCGTTACGAGCAGATGACTGAGGACTACCAGATCGTCGCGCGCGAGCAGCTCATCTGCGGCGCTCAGGTGCACGTCGACGTGGCCGACCGTGACCTCGCGATGGCCGTCGTCGCCTGGACCGCGCCGTGGCTGCCGATGCTGCTGGCGCTCTCGGCCAGCTCGCCGTTCTGGATGGGTGCCGACAGTGGCTACGCGAGCATGCGCACGCTGGTGTGGCAGCGCTGGCCGACCGCGGGGGTCGCCGGGTCCTTCCGGACCGCCGCCGAGTACGATCAGCTCGTGGCGGACCTGATCAAGTCCGGGGTGATCAGCGACCCGGGGATGGTCTACTTCGACGTCCGCCCGTCGGCCCACCTGCCCACCGTCGAGCTGCGCATCTGCGATGCCTGCCCGGACGTCGACAACGTCATCCTCATCGCCGGGCTGTTCCGGGCGCTGGTGTGCCAGGCCATCGAGAAGATTGAGGCCGGCGGCCAGGCCCCGCCGCCGCGCGCGGAGCTGCTGCGCGCGGCGACCTGGCGGGCGGCCCGGTCCGGCCTGGAGGGCGACCTCGTCGACATCCTCGGTACCGGCCCTATACCGGCCCAGGCCATGCTGCGCCGGCTGCTCACCGAGGTCCGCCCGCAGCTCGAACGGTTCGACGACTGGGAGCTCATCGACAACCTGGCCGAACAGGCCGTTGGCCGGGGCAGCTCCGCGCACCGCCAGCGCCGGGCCTTCGCCCGTCGGGGTCTGCTCACCGACGTCGCGGATCTGGTGCTGGCCGAGACCCGCGACGTCCCGCCCGCGGGGGCGGCGGCCGCGCTGGGGAGCGCGCCCGCCGTGTCCGCCTCCGACCAGATTGCGCCGCGGCTGCTCGAGCGCTACCAGCCGACCGGGTACGACGAGATCGTCGATGCCCGCGGCGCGGTCCGTCCCCAGTACCGGGCCGTCATGCGCACCTTGGAACGGCTCGGCCCGGGCATCCTCGACGAACGGGTCGGGACGCGCGAGGCCGAGCAGAACGACCGGGGGATCATCTTCCGGGCCTCGGGGGACTCCACCAGCCGTCCCTTTCCGTTCGACCTGGTCCCGCGGATCATCGCCGCCGACGACTGGACGACCCTGACGACCGGGCTGAGCCAGCGGGTCCGGGCCTTGGAGGCGTTCCTGCACGACATCTACGGCGAGCGGGCGGCCGTCGCCGACGGGATCGTGCCGGCCTGGGTGGTCAACGACGCGCCGAGCCTGCGCCACGGCGGTCGCGCCGCCGGCCCGGACGCCATCCGGGTGACCGTCGCCGGCATCGACCTGGTCCGCGGCGGTGGCGACGGCGGCTGGCTGGTGCTGGAGGACAACCTGCGCGTCCCGTCCGGTATCGCCTACGCCGTGGAAGGCCGGCGGCTCGCCGAGTCGGTGCTGCCGGAGCTCGGTCCGCCGGCCGGCATCCTGCGGCTGGACGGTATATCCGCCCTGCTGCACGAGGCGCTGGTCGCGGCGGCCCCGGCGGCGGCCGCGGGGGAACCGGCGGTGGCCGTGCTGACCGGCGGGAAGACCGACGCGGCGTACTTCGAGCATTCCCTGCTCGCCGAGAAGATGGGCGTTGCGCTGGTGGAACCGGCGGATCTGCTGGTCGACGACAACGACGTCGTCCACCGGATCGACGGCTCCCGGCGGTGCCGCGTCGACGTCCTCTACCGCCGGATGGACGAGGACGACCTGTTCGGCGCCCTCGGAGCCGACGGCACCCCGTTGGGGCTCCCGCTGCTGCGCGCGATCCGGGCCCGCCGGGTCGGCATGGCGAACGCTCTGGGTAACGGGGTGGGTGACGACAAGGTCGTCTACGCCTACGTCCCGCGGATGGTCACCTACTACCTGGGCGAGCAGCCGGTGCTCGACGACGTGCCGACCTATGTCTGCGGTGACCCGGAGCAGTGTGAACACGTGCTGGACAACCTCGATCAACTGGTGGTGAAGCCGGTCGACGGGTACGGCGGGTCCGGCGTGGTCATCGGGCCGCGCGCCGAGCCCTACCGGCTCACCGAGGTCCGCGAGCGGATCCTGGCCGATCCCCGGCAGTGGATCGGCCAGGAACTGGTGTCGCTGTCGACCCATCCGACCTGGCACGACAGCCATCTCGAACCCTGCGCGGTGGATCTGCGGGTCTTCGTCTACGCCGGGCGGGAGCCGCGGGTGGTGCCCGCGGCGCTCAGCCGGGTGGCGCCTCCCGGCAGTCTGATCGTCAACTCCTCACAGGGCGGGGGGTCCAAGGACACCTGGATTCCCCGCCGTTAGCCGGTGATTCCCCGTCGTCAACCGTTCCGTGACCGCTACTCTCCGTAGTCTGATCCAGGGTGGCCCGGTCTTCCGTCGCGGGGTGCTCCGTCGCGGGTGCACTGCGGTTCCGCGCGGGTTGGCGACCGAGGGAGTTGGCAACATCGCGGACACTGTTGTGAAATCTCCGTCCTCGAGAGTGAGGTCGTAATCAACGGCTGCGGTATCGGGAAGGAAGCCCCGGGGAATGGATCTCGCCTGACTTCATCGATTGACGGGAGCGCACATGTGCGGGCTGAGTGGCGAGCTGAGATTCGACGGCCGGGGAGCGAACGTCGACGCGGTGGTGCGGATGACCGCGACGATGGTGCCGCGGGGCCCGGACGGCGTGGGAGTGTGGTCCGCCGGCCCAGTTGCGTTCGGGCACCGTCGCCTGAAGATCATCGATTTGTCCGAGCGCGGTGCCCAGCCCATGGTGGACAACGAGCTCGGCCTGACCACGGTGTTCAACGGGTGCATCTACAATTATCAGGAGCTGCGTGACGAGCTGGTCGCGGCCGGCTACCGCTTCTTCTCCACCTCCGACACGGAGGTGATCGGCAAGGCGTACCACCGGTGGGGGAGACGCTGCGTCGACCACTTCGCCGGGATGTTCGCCTTCGCCATCGCCGAGCGGGACAGCGGGCGGCTGATCCTCGCCCGGGACCGGCTCGGGATCAAGCCGCTCTACCTCACCGGGAACAGCGAGCGCCTGCGGTTCGCCTCCACCCTGCCGGCCCTGCTCGCCGGCGGCGGCGTCTCCTCCGACATCGACCTGGTCGCCTTTCACCACTACCTGTCGTTCCATTCCGTGGTGCCCGCCCCGCACACGATTCTGGCCGGGGTGCGCAAGCTGCCCGCGGCGACCGTGCGGGTGGTGGAACCGGACGGCACCTCGACCGACGACCTGTACTGGCGTCCCAGCTTCACCCGCGATCCCGCGCACGCGGACTGGACCGCCCGTGACTGGCAGGACGCGATCGCCGAGCGGCTGCGCCTCGCGGTGCGCCGCCGGATGGTCGCCGACGTCCCGGTCGGCGTGCTGCTGTCCGGTGGGCTGGACTCCAGTCTGATCGTCGCGCTGCTCGCCGAGGCGGGGCAGAAGGATCTCGCGACCTTCAGTGTCGGGTTCGAGGCCGTCGGCGGCGAGCCCGGCAACGAGTTCGTCTACTCCGACGTCATCGCCCGGTATTTCGATACCGACCATCACCAGATCCGGGTGCCGGGGACGAGGCTGCTGCCCGCCGTCGACGCGGCCATCGCCGCGATGAGCGAGCCGATGGTCAGCCACGACTGCGTGGCCTTCTACCTGCTCTCCCAGGAGGTCTCCCGGCACGTCAAGGTCGTGCAGTCGGGGCAGGGCGCCGACGAGGTCTTCGCCGGGTATTCCTGGTATCCGCCGCTGGCGGGTGTTGGGCGGACCGACGCCGTCGACGCCTACCTGCGGGTCTTCGCCGACCGACCGCACCGGGACCTGCCCGCGATGGTGGAGCCGCACCATCTCATCGAGGCCGATGCCAGCCGGTACTTCGTCGCCTCCCACTTCGCCCGGCCGGGCGCCGAGACCGCCGTCGACGCCGCGCTGCGCATCGACTCGACGATCATGCTCGTTGACGACCCCGTGAAACGGGTCGACAACATGACGATGGCCGCGGGGCTCGAGGCCCGCACCCCCTTCCTCGACCACGAGCTGGTCGAGCTCGCCGCCGCCTGCCCGCCGGAGCTGAAGCTCGCCTCCGGCGGCAAGGGCGTGCTCAAGAACATCGGCCGTCCGCTGATGCCGGTCGACGTCATCGACCGACCCAAGGGGTATTTCCCGGTGCCGGCGATCCGTCATCTCGACGGGCCGTTCCTGGACCGGGTGCGCGAGGCGCTCACCGATCCGGCGGCGAAGACGCGGGGCCTGTTCCGGCCGGTGTGGGTCCGGACGATGCTCGCCGCCCCGAACGACAACCGCACGACGCTCGGCGCGAACGCCCTGTGGCAGGCCGCGCTGCTCGAGATGTGGCTCCAGACCCACACGGTCGCGTGATCTACGTAGGTCGCACGACCCACGTACGTCGCACGACCGAGTCGCATGATCCCTTGGAGTGACATGATCCGACCCGCGGTGGGACGGCCGGTGGTGGGACGGCCGGTGGTGGGACGGCCGGCGGTGGCGCGGCCGGCGGTGGCGCGGCCGGTGGTGACGCAGCCGGCGGTGCCGCACACCGTCGACTCCGGGCGTCCCGGCGGCGAGCTGTCGCGCACCGAGTACCGG
The DNA here is from genome assembly GCF_977947065.1 of Frankia sp. CgJB1. NCBI lineage: Bacteria > Bacillati > Actinomycetota > Actinomycetes > Frankiales > Frankiaceae > Frankia > Frankia sp. CgJB1. The sequence continues at coordinate 13,696 of NZ_CDWTNB010000067.1, read as the reverse complement.
CCCGCATGGTCGGCTCGCCTTCGTCGGCGATCGCGGCGGCGCCCCCGCGCTGTGCCACCCGGGCCACCCGCGCCATCCGGGCCATCCGCGCCGGCGCGCGTACCCGGGATCCCCGGGCCCCGCACCGGTGACCACCCGCGGCTGGTCCGTCCGGTGCCGTGCGCCCTGCCAGCCCACGACGGCCGGGAACTGTCCGGTTGGTGGTACCCGCCCGCACGGCCCGCGAGGACCGGTCCCGACCCTGCTCCACCTGCACGGCGGCCCGGAGGCGCAGGAGCGTCCCGTCTACAACCCGCTGTTCCAGGCCGTGCTCGCCCGGGGGATCGCGGTGTTCGCGCCGAACGTGCGCGGCTCCACCGGATTCGGCCGGTCGTTCGAGGAGGCGGACCACACCCATCGTCGGTTCAGTGGCATCGCCGACGTCCGCAGCTGCGTGACGCATCTGGTCGCGACGGGCCTGGCCGACCCGGACCAGATCGGCGTCGCCGGCCGCTCCTACGGCGGCTATCTGACGCTGGCGGCGATGGTCCAGCTCCCGGAGCTGTTCCGGGTCGGGGTGGACGTCTGCGGGATGGTTGATCTGGAGAGCTTCTATCAGTACACCGAGCCGTGGATCGCCGCGTCCGCGGTCACCAAGTACGGTGATCCACGCACCGAGCCGGCGTTGCTGCGGGCGCTGTCCCCGCTGCACCGGATGAGCGCCCTCGCCGCGCCGCTGCTCGTCGTGCACGGGGAGAACGACACCAACGTCCCGGTGATCGAGGCCGAGCAGACGGTCGCCGCGGCCCTCGCTCGCGGCGTCGACTGCCGTTACCTGCTCTTTCCCGGCGAGGGGCACGAGATCGCGGATCTGCGCCACCGCAGGTCGTTTGTCCGAGCCGTCGTCGACTGGCTGACCCCCCGGCTGCTGGCCCCCTGACTCCCCGACCTCCTGCTGATCCTGGTTTCTTGCCAAAGATTTGACCCGGTGGTCGGACGCGCTGTTCGAGCTCGCTGACGCTGTGCTGTGCGCGGACAGTCCGGTACGGGTCTGCCAAAGAAAATGGCTCTGCCGGGATTCCGGCGGTGACAGGCCGTTGTTCTTGCAGTCTCTGTTTACCATCCAGACACTGGTCCGTCGACGAGGTCGGGCTGGTCCTAGCCCGGCTCGTGGTGTGCCTGCTCGTCCCCGCCGGAGCGCCAGTCACGGTCGCGGTCGACGACACGCTCTGGTCCGCAAGGACACCACCTCCGCATCCCGGCTGTGGCTGGCCGCCCGCATGACCGAGAAACTGGCCACCGCCATGCCCGGGCGGACGATCCACACGGTCGGCGACGCCGCCTACGCCGGGGACGAGCTACGCACCCTGCCCGTCTAGATGACCTGGACCACCCGGCTACGCAAGGACGCCGCCCTGTACGGGCTCACCCCGCTACGGCCGCACCACCACCGTGCACGCCGCCGCCGTGTCCTGCCTGTGATATGGGGTGTTCGCCACCTGCCCGGTCACCGTGATCCTCGTCCGCAACAACGCAGACCGCGCCGGCACCTACGACCTGGCCCTGGTCACCACCGACGCCCTCACCAAACCAGCGCAGATCATCGAACGGTACGCGGCGAGATGGTCCATGGAGGTCGCGATCGCGGACGCCAAGCAGATCTTCGGCGTCGGGCAAGCCCACAACCGGGCAAAAGCCGCGATCGAGCGCACCGTCCCGTTCGGCCTGACCTGCCAGACCCTGACCACCGTCTGGTACGCCACCGCCGGTCACCACCCCGACGACGCCACCGACCACCACACCCGCGCGCCTCCTGGTACACCACCAAAACCCGCCCCTCCACCGCCGACATGGCCGCCAAGCTCCGCCGCGTCCTCATCGCCGCCAAATATCAACCCACTCGCCCCGAACCATCGACCCCGGCAGAACTCCACACCCTCCGACTGGCCTGGGACACCAACGCCGTATAACCGCGAAAGTCAAGTTCAGGGCGGCCGGATGCTTGGCAAGTTACGGCGCTGGGGGCGCTTGCGGCCGCTCAGGATGCAGTGCGTGACGTGGATGGCCAGGCAGGCAGCGACGAACATGCGCCAGGCGGCGCGCGCTAGCTCCACCACCCAGGCCCGCGCGGAGTTGTCGAGGGCAGGAGGCTGGTGCAACCTTGCTGTACTTCTGTTGAACGGCGCGGGCAAGGGTGCCGGTGCCGGTCAAGAGCGGCTATCCAGGCTGCGGAGGGGCCACCGGTCAGGACCACCAGCTTCGCCTGCTATGAGATCATGGCCCCGTGACCGAACCCGCCCTCATCCTCTGGGACATCGACCACACGCTGCTTGAGATCAAGGGCGTCGGCCGGGACATCTACGCCCGCGCCTACCAGCTCGTCACCGGCAGCCCCATGGAGCAGCTGGCCGACATGACCGGCCGCACGGAGCGGGCCATCATCATCGAGACCCTCCGGCTTGGCGGGATCACGGAGCCGGAGCCGCTGCTACCGGCCTTTTACGACGCCCTGGGCGAGGCGGCCCGGCAGCTCCAGGACCGGATGCGGGGCGCCGGCCGCAGCCTGCCCGGTGCCAATGAAGCCATTGCGGCGTTGATTGCCGAGGATGTGGTGCAGTCCGTCGTGACCGGCAACCTGCGCTCCATCGCCGAAGTTAAGCTAGCCGCCTTCGAGCTCACGGATCATCTGGACTTGGCGGTGGGCGGCTATGGGGACGACGACAGCGACCGGGCCGTGTTGGTTCGGCTCGCGATCAAGCGGGCCGAAGCCGCCCACCAGGTGAGCTTCCCCCGGACCCGGGTGGTGGTGATCGGCGATACGCCGCACGATGTGAAGGGCGCCCACGACGCTGGCGTGCGGGCAGTGGGGGTTGCCACCGGCAGCAGCAGCGTGGGGAACCTCGAAGCCGCCAGGGCCGACGCCGTTTTGCCGGACCTCACCCGGTCCCGCGCACTCCAAGCTGCTGTCCTCGGACTCGTGGGCTAGCTGCCGGGGCCGGCGGTTGCCAGCCGGAACCGCTCGCCGAAGTCCCGCGCCGCGGGCACGGTGCCGAAGGGCTCAAGCCCATCCGCAAATTCCTTGAGGCGCAGGGCCACCCGCTTCGAGCCGATGGCTTCGCTCAGGGCCAGGGCGTCAGCCGCCGTCTGGCAGGCCTGCTCAACGTCACCGGCCCGCAGATGGCATTTCGCCAGTCGGGACAAATAATGCACCCGGTCTCGGACGCGGTGGGGTGCCTGGTGGGTAAGCAGGCCAATCGCCCTGGTCAGCGCCGATGCGGTTTCGCCGGTTTGGCCCAGTTCGAGGAGGCAGGCGCCTTCCTGGGCGGCCACTTCCACCTCGTCGATGTAGGACACCCACAGTGGCTCATCCCGGTGGCCGGCACGCTCGAAGTCGGTGCGGGCGGCATCGAGGGTGCGCCGGCAGCGGTCCTGGTCGCCAACTCCGGCTTGGGCACGGGCCAGCCGCGTGCCCAGCATCGTCTTGGTCAGCGGCGTGAGGCCGGCCGTCCCGGAGGCCAGCGCCGTTTGCGCGAGCGACAGCGCCGGCCCCCGCTGCCCCCGGTAGGTCTCCTGAAGGCTCATGTAGCCCAGGGCGCTGGCGGCCAGGCCCGGTTCATCGCTCTCGTGGGCAACGTAGATCGTGGTGGTGAAATAGCGTCGGGCTTGCCCGTGGTGGTCGGCGTCTAGTGCCAGCCACCCTGTCATCTGGGCGAGCTGGCCGAAGGGAAGCAACCTGTCGCCGGGGTCCTGCGCCACCGTCACCGCCATCCGGGCTACGTACCGGGAGAGGGGCAGGTACAGGCTGTCCCCGCCCAGTTCGTCGTCAAGCTGCAAGAACAACTTGAGTAGCAGTTCGGCGCTCTGGCCCGTGGTCATGCCCTCGAAGGCGGAGATGCCGATGGTGGGGCTACGGGTCTCGCCGGCGGCCAGCGGGAGGCGCCCAGCCGTCAGGCTGCCCAGCAGCGCGGGCAGGTCTGGCCCCGCGGATGCCGGCGGCGGGGCCGCCGCGATGGGTGCGGTTCGCTGTTCCGGAAGCTGGAACCACAGCAGGTGAGCGGGGATGCGCAAGGTCCGGGCCCACATCATGAGCCGGTCCAAGTCCTTGATGGGCGGGCCGGACTCGATGCGGGATAGCTGCACCTGGGAGATGTCGGCCCAGCCGCCGACCAGTTCCTGAGACAGCACCCTGCCGTGCCAAGGGTTGCGGCGGTAGGCGGCGATCACCCGGCCGATGTGCCAGCTAGCCAGGGCGTCGCGCAGTTCATCGGTCTGCCAGAAGTGATCGGGCACCACCGGGGCCTGAAGGCGAAGCTGCTCCTGTTTGCGCTGGCACGGGGCACAGGACCCGGCCGCGTTGTCGCGGGCTAGGCGGCTCCCGCAGGACCGGCAGTAGCGGCCTGATGCCCCGTCCATGCCCCCGACTGCCCCGTTCGTGGTCGTCCCAGTGCGCTCGGCAGCAGTGTAAAGGGGTGTTGGTAACGCCAGGTGGGGAACCGGCGGCGGCACGTATAGCCGTCATACATGGCCCGTCATGGCCGTATCCGTTCCGCCCGCTCACGCTGAGGACCAAGGCGCCCGGGGCCGGGTCTGAGGACCCCGCTCCCCGGCCTCGGGCGTCATCCATCCGTGCCAGGAGGGGAGGAAATCGGTGGACAGGGACACCGAAGGGCAAGACTCTGGGCTGGGGCCGCCGGGCGGCGCGGCGCTGCGGCTCATTGCTGAAGGGCTCGGGGCGGCGTTGGGACGGTTGGAAGCCGCCGGGGTCGTGCTCGCTTGCGACGCGGGCGACCTGCTCACCACCGCTGTGCAGCAGGCGGCCTTGGAGGAGCGAACCGAGGCCGTCACCGCGGAACTGCGCCGGTTGCCCGCCGTCCGGCAGGCCATCGAAGTGGAGATCGAGGTGTTGGGCGCCCGGGTGCTCACCGTTTCGCCGGCCACCCCCTCCCCGGGGCCGGCATGAACCTTCCGGCCAGCACCGCGCCCCAGCCAGCCGCCCACCTGCGTGCGAGCGTCCACCAGTTCGCCGCCGCCACCACGGCCCCGGCCTTGGCGCGGCAGGCGGCGGCCGGGCTGCTGGAGGGCTGGGGACTTACAGATCTTCTCGACACCACGGCACTGTTGATTTCAGAACTCATTACCAATGCCGTCCGGGCCACAGAAAGTTCGGGTGGTAGCTTAAGGTCTATTGTATCCATGCGCATCAGCTGGGCCGCGCGAAGCCTCATCATCGAAATCTGGGATCGTAACCCGAAGCCGCCTGAACTTCAGGTTCAATATCTTGATCGTGAGAGCGGTCGGGGTCTCCACATTGTCGAAGCCCTGAGCCTTGCGGCAGCCTATTACCCGTCGCCCACCGGAGTTGGCAAAGTTACCTGGTGCCAGATTGAGGCACCGGTGCCGTCCGAAGCTGAGGAGTCGGGCCCACTTCTCCCACACCGCCGGCCCACGGTTGCACGTGCCGATCCTGGGTTGGTTTTCGATGACATGGCCGTACTGAAACGGGGGCTCGATGGCCTGCGCGCCATGGACGGCCGCCTACCCCGGAGCGACGCCATGAGATAATAGCGTCATATCCTCGCCCAATACAGCCGTACTTCCGGAGTTTCCTCATGCCGTTTTCCGCAGACCGCTGGATGACCGAATACCCCGCCTGGCTTCCCGCCGATACCGGGGTACGCCGCGTATTTGCGTTGCCGGGCGGCCCGGTCTTGGCGGAGGTTCACGGCGGCAACCTCACGCTCACGGCGCTGGGCGGCGACGAGGCGGAGCCGCTGGCGGATGTCTTCGGGATGCCGGACGGCGCTGCCAGTGAAGTGCCGGAGCTGGCCAAGGAGCTGGCTGGCCTGGGCAACGTGGGCCGCTTCCGCAACCCCTCGCTGTGGGAGGCGCTGGCGACCGCGATCCTGCGCCAGGTCATCCGGGCGGGCCAGTCCAAGAAGCTCTACCGACAGCTGTGCGCAGCCCACGGGCAGCAGGCGGCCCTGCCGGACGGCGACACCTACGGCCTGTTTCCGAGTCCGGAAAAACTCCTGGAGCTGGACGACGAACAATACGGAGAGCTTGGGATCGCTTTCAAGCGGGCAGCGCTCCGGGCCGCCGCCACGGCCTACCTGGCCCACGGCGAAAACTGGAAGCGTCTGTCCCTACCGGCCCTCATCGACGAATTGCAGAGCGTCCAGAGGATCGGCCCTTGGACGGCCGGCGCGGCCGTTGCCGACTACACCAATACCTGGGACCTGTACCCCTACGCCGATCTAGCCGTACGCACGTGGGCGGGGCGGGCTGCCCCGGCGCACCACTGGTTCCATAACGAGCGTGCCTTCGGCGCTCAGTGGCGGCATCTGGCGGGGGAACACCTATCGACCTTGACCCTCCTGACCCTTGCTTGGGGATCGCAACATGGAGACATTGGATGACGGCCCCGTCCTAGGCGCCGACCTGAACCGCCCGCTCGACGCCGTTTTTATCAACGCCCCCTTGCGTGACTACGGCCTGCGCCCACGGGTGAACGACTTCACCTTGCCGGTACTGGGCATGGCCTACATCGCTACCTACGCGAGCAGCCAGGGCTTCAACGTCGGCGTACTTGACGCCGAAGCCTTGGGACTCGGCATCAAAGAGACCTATCAGCTGATGAACAGCCTCGGCCCGCGCTGGGCCGGCTTCAACCTCTTGGCCCCACCTACGAGGTGAGCGCCGAAATCGCCGCCGGCCTGGACCGGGACATCATGGTCATGGTCGGCGGGCACCAGGCCAAGGCCATGCCCAAAGCCATCATCGCCGACCCCCGCTTCGGGGCGCTCGAAGCCCTGGTGCTTGGCGAGGGCGAAACCCGCGTGGCAGAACTCTTGCAGGACAAGCGCTCCCGCGCCGACCTACCCGGCGTGATGTGGCTCGACCCCATCCTTCACCAGCCCGTCACTGGCGGCCAGCCGGGCGCGGGCCACCACCTGGCCCCAGATGTGGACCGCCTGCCCTTCGTCGACCGCCGGTTTCTGGTGGGCGACCCGTACCAGGCGCCAGACGGCCGCGTCGAGGCCAACATGGTCGGTGCCCGCGGCTGCCTGTACGACTGCTCATTTTGTGGCGCCGCCGTCAGCGCCAACCCGGACATCACCATCCGCACCCGCACCCCTGCCGGCATTATCGCCGAGATGGAGGTGCTGCACGCCACGGGCGGCGTAACCGCTTTCCGCTTCGTCGATGATCTTTTTCTCGGTTACGAGCGGTTCATCCGGCAGTGCATGGAGGCCTTCACCGCCGCCCGCCTCGGGGAGCGCTTCGTCTGGGATGCCACCGGCCGTATCAACATCCTGCATCGGGCCGATGACGCCCTGTTGGATGTACTGGCCGCCAACGGCCTGCGGGAAGTTGCTCTGGGTGTCGAGTCCGGCAGTGAGCGGCTGCTTGGGTACATGGGCAAACGGATCAACCACGATATGACCCGCTCCGTGGTCCGTCGCCTCACCGAGCGCGGCATCTCGGTGAAGGGCTACTTCATCCTGGGCTTCCCCACAGAGACGCGCGAGGAGTTGGCGGCCACCGTCCGCCACGTCAGGGAGCTGTGGGAGGTGGCGGACGGCCAGCCAGGGACTTCCGGGCCTCCGTCTTCGAGTTCCGCCCGTATCCCGGCACGCCGGAGTGGGACCGCATCGTGGCCACCGGCCGCTACCAGCCTGCGCAGCTTCTGGCCTACACCGCCGTTGACCTAACCGTTGGCGGCCTTGACGAAGCCATGCGCGGGCGCGACGAGTTCAACTTCTCGGTCAACATCCGGTTCGGGGAAGCCACCGTAGATGAGGTGCGGGCCGCCCTGGTGGAGCTGTCCCGCGAGCAGCACGCCCGTTCCAGCGTCCGCCGATGACTACCGGCTTTTTCCTCGCCATCGACGGCCCCAGCGGCATCGGCAAGAGCACGGTCACGGCCGCCCTGGCCCGGCAACTCGCCGGCGCCGGGCTGCCGGTGCTGGCGACCAAGGAGCCCACCGCCAGCCCCCTGGGCAGCCTGACCCGCTTCGGTACTGACGACTACCAGGAGATCACCCTCGCCTGCCTGGTGGCGGCCGACCGCTACCAGCACCTTGAAATGGAGATCCGCCCGGCACTGGCAGCTGGCACTGTCGTGGTGTGCGACCGATATGCGGCGTCTTCCCTGGTGCTTCAAGGCCTCGACGGCGTGCCCGCCGACTTCCTATGGACGTTGGCGGCCGCGGCCGACCGGCCCGATCTGACGGTCATCCTCGCGGGCGACCCCGTCCGCTCCCGCGAGCGGGCGGCCCAGCGCGGCCTCTACAGCCGCTTCCACCGTGGCGGCCCGGAGGCCGGTGCAGCCGAAGCAGATGCCTACCGGACCGTTGCCGCCGAGATGGAAGCTGCCGGCTACGCCGTGCTGTGCCACGACATCGGGGCTCAGACGGGGGAGGAAGTGGCCGCCGTACTGGCGGCGTCTGTGCTCTCCCGGCTGGAGGGCACCCGTACCGCTTCTTGAGCGGCCCGTACCAAGGAGTCGTACGTCTCCACCGTGCGTACGGCTTCCACCCCCAGCGACGCCACGAAGGCCGCCAACTCCTCCTGCACGGCGGCGGCCGGCGCGTCGTCGGGCACCATGCGTTCCAGCTCCAGGAACGTCCCGACCCCTTCCAGCTCATCCAGGCACAACGAAACCTCGCCATGCCGGCCGGTCCGCCGGAACTTGGCAACCCGGACCGTCGCCCAGTAGCCCATGCGAAGGATCGCCTCGTGCATCTGCTGGCGGTCCGCCACTTCCGTCTCGTACTCCAAGCAGTCCTGGGCGTTGGCGCCCGGCTGCTTGAGGGCGAACCAGTGGCGGCCGTTCACCGTGCGCAGCCGCAGGAATGACACGCCAAGCTTGCTGTCTCCGAAGGACCAGCCGAGCGGGGCGAAGGCCTGGTCGTCCTGGTACACCGCCTCGCCGAGGTTGATACCCCGCCCACTGAGCGCGCCAAGCACTGCCTCCAGGTCCGACACGGAATACTTGACTTCAACCTCGCGCACAACGTCTCCCTATAGGTTATGAGGTAGCAGGCAAAATTGTAACGGAACCCCGATGCTGCCTATGAGGGAGCCCGAGGGGAACGGTCAATGCTGGACCAGCTTGATAACCGTCCCCAGATGGTTGTGTGTGGAATAACTTGGCGCGCGGGGCAGCTGTCTTGCGGCAACCTAAGAATTCGTAATGAATTAATTAATGCAAGCCAATATGCGTCTTCGCAGGTAACGGGCTCGCGAAGACCCCGAAGTGAACAATTTATTTCATTCCGAATCCTAAGCACTCACAATATAATTGGCTTAGTGAATAACTAGAGTTTCGCAGTTTTCTTGATTGCTCTGCGATGGGCATTAAAGCACGTTGATTTAATCCATTGACCGGATGGTGGTGTCCGGGTGTGGCACGGCTGCGGCGTGCCGGTAAGGGAAGCAGGCTGTCCGACGGGCTGGTGGCGGGAGCATCGGCGCTTCCTAAACCAGCTCGAAAAAGTGGACGCCGATGCTCCCAGATCTCACTGTACCGTCTTCCCTGGCCGTTCTTCTGGCCGTGTTTCACCGCGCCGACGTTCCAGGTGTTCCGTGCGCTGGCCTGCGGGATGCTCGCCGCGACCGGCCGGCGGACGGTGTGCGGGATGCTCGTGGGCGCGGGGCTGTCGCGGGTGTGGCCGCACGACCGGGCGCACCGGTTCTTCATAGTGATCGCCGGGCTGAGCACGTGAAGCCCCTGGGCGACGAAGCCCGGATCGGCGCGACGATTGAGCCAGGACCCGGACCGATGCGGCTTGAGGTCGGGTGGCCCAAGGATGCGAATCCCCTGGGCCACCCGATCTCAGAGTCGGCGGGTGAAGTGGAAGGCCGCGATCGTGAAGCCGGTCCGCAGGTAGAGCCGGTGCGCCTCGTAGCGGTGGGTGCCGGCGTCGAGATGGATATGTTCGCAGCCGAGCCGGCGCGCCTCCCGTTCACTCCAGGCGAGCAGCCGGGTGGCGTGCCCCCGCCCCCGCGCCGCCAGGATCGTGGACAGGTCGTCGATGACCAGATGCCGCCCGTAGGCGAGCGAGGTCACCTGCCGGAATCCGACCGCCGCGACCACCCGTCCCAGCTCCCCGTCCCACGACGCGACCAGGCGGTATCCCTCGGGGCGCTGGACCTCGTTGACGAGCTTGACGAACCCGGTGGAGGTCAGATGCGGCCGAAGCTGCCGCATGGGGTCGAACGCCAGCCAGGTACGATCCGCCTCCAGCTCCTCGATCTTCACATACCGTATTCTTGCAGCTTCACCAGGTGAGCCGATGTCCCCGGACGGGTGGAGCGCTCAGAACCAGCCGCGGCGGCGGCCCAGGTGCTCCAGCTGCTGGTGGAGCAGCCCGGCGAGCTGGTGCCGGTCGGTGTCGTGGTGGCCGAGCCGGAACCGGCTGAGCTCGTCGCCGCCGGAGGACAGCAGCCCGCCGCGGCGGTCGGCCTCCAGGACGACGTCCACCCCGGAGCCGTCGACGAGGAAGATGACTTCCAGTTCGGAGATGCGCCGGGCGTACTCGCCCGACGGCTTCAGCTCGATCTCCTGGTAGAAGAGCAGGTCGGAGCCGTGTAGGCGGCCCTTCTCGACGTCGGCGGACCTGAAGTGGAAGCCGAGGTCACCGAGGGAGGTGAGCACCGCCTCCTGGACGGGCAGCGGGTGCACGTTCACCGCGTCGAGGTCACCCGGGTCCACCGCCCCGGGGATGGCCAGCTTGGTCCGCACCCCGATCTTCATCCCGTGCAGGTGCCACCCGCCGATGTCGGTGATCGGGGTCTGCCACGGCACGGGCAGCTCGAAGCGGCCGCTGATCTGCTGCTCCGGGTGGATAGTGAAGTCGCCGCCGATCTGCTGGGTACCGAAGGTGATCTGCTCGTGCCAGGTCGAGTCGTCGGTCTCGACCTCGACGGTCGCCTCGAGCGTGACGAGGACCTTCTCGATCTTCTGCTCGACCTTGCCGCCGGTAACGGTGGTCAGACCGGTCACGACCTGGCCCGGCAGGGTCTCCGGACGGTCCAGCACGGTCTCGACCTCGGCCCCGCCCACGCCGAGCCGCGACATGAACCGCTTCATCCCCATGGGTGCCCGTCCTCTTCCATTCCCATTCTCGTGTGTGCGTAGGACACGTTCTCACATCCGCAGGACGACTGGATCGCCGGAACCGCTCCCGGGTCGGCAGGGTGACAGCGGGCGGGGCGCGTCAACGGGCCGGTGGCGCGGATGGGGTACGGCGTCCGGCTTCGGGGCGAACCGGTACCATATCCGCTTCGTGACCTGCATCGTCGGGGTACAGCAGGACGGCCGGGTCGTGATCGGTGGGGACAGCGCCGGTGTCGCCGGCTGGTCTATCACTGTCCGTGCGGATACCAAGGTATTTCGTAACAGTGAGTTCATTATGGGGTTCACTGATTCGTTCCGGATGGGCCAGCTGCTCCGCTACAGCCTCGTGCCCCCGGTCCCGCAGGACTGGGATCTCGATCGGTTCATGGCGACGGACTTCATCGCGGTGGTCCGGGACTGCCTGCGCGACGGCGGCTTCGCCCGCAACGACTCCGGCAATGAGAGCGGCGGGCTGTTCCTGGTCGGCGTCCGCGGACACCTCTACCGCATCGACTCGGACTACCAGATCGGCCGCAGCGTGGACGACTACTACGCGGTCGGCAGCGGCGACGAGTACGCTTGCGGCTCGCTGCACAGCACCCGGGGCCTCGACCCGAAACAGCGGGTCCGGATGGCGCTGGAGGCCGCGGCCCACCACTCGACCGGGGTGTGCCCGCCGTTCCACATCATCTCCTCCGACGACATCTCCTCCGACGACGTGACCACCTACGACGCCCCGGACTGACCGGACGCCTCGGACTGGCCGGACAGCGGTCAGCGGTGGAGCCGTTCCGCGGCCAGTGCGGCGAAGGCCGACGTGCCGGCGAGCGGTTCGAAGCGTTGCGCGGCGGCGGTCAACGTGCCGTACTCGTCCTCAGTGAGCGTGATGTCGGCCGCGGCGGCGTTGCTCTCCACCTGGGCGACGCTGGACGCCCCCGGGATCGCGACGACCGACGGATGATGGATCGCCCAGGCCAGCGCGATCTGGGCGGGGGTGGCGTCGTGCGTGGCGGCGACCTCGCGTAGGACGTCGAGCAGCGGGGTGGCGCGGGCCAGGTTCTCGGTGAGGAACAGCGGGTTTATCGCGCGGATCCGCCCGGTCGGGCGGTTCGTGACGTCGTAGCGGCCCGAGAGCAGCCCCTGGCTCAGCGGGCTCCAGGCGATCACGACCCGGGACTCCCGGGCGGCGAACGCCAGCAGCTCCTCGCCCCGCCTGCGCCGAACCAGGCTGTACTCGACCTGGTTGGACAGGATGGGCGCGCCGAGCGCCGCCTCGGCGTCCTGCCAGCGGGTCAGCGAGTAGTTGCTGACCCCGACGTCCCCGACGAGGCCGATGGTGCGCAGCGCCGCCATCCCGCGCATCGTCTGGCCGTCCCTGATCACCGGATTGGGCTGGTGGACCTGGTACAGGTCGATGCGGTGCACCCCGAGCCGGTTCGCGCTCGCGACCGCCCGCTGCTCGACGATCGGAGCCAGCGGGAGCACGGGGAACAGCTTCGTCGCCACATACGCCCGGTCCAGCGCGTCCGGGATCCCGGCCAGCGCCGAGCCGAGGATGCGTTCGCTGCGCCCCATCCCGTAGATCTCGGCGGAGTCGAACAGCGTCACCCCGAGTTCGAGGGCCCGGCGCACGATGCGCCCGGCCTCGGTGTCGGCGTAGCTCGCCCCGTACCCCCACTCCCTGGACCCGAACTGCCAGGTTCCGAGGCCGATCTTGGATATCTTCTTACTGCTGGCTGTCGTGATGCCCTCGACGTAGCGCATCTGTCCAGTGAACGCCCGACCGTGCCGGGGCGCGAGAGGAGCGTCACCGGTAGCCGCTCCGATGCCGGTGTCGTCGGGGGATCGTCTTGTCCGCGAATCGTCTTGTCCGGGGATCGACAGCGTTCCCGGCGCCGACGTGTTCGGCTGTACCCTCCGGCAGCTGCTAGTTTGCCGGCAGTCCGGTTCGTGCGGATGCGGGCGGGTGCCGGCTGGCCGGTTGGGCACGGTAATGCCGGTAGGTAATGGTTGTGCCGGTCCGTCACGGAACGCCAGGTGGAGGGAGCGTGTTGGTCACCCAGTTCAGTCGAGGGCAGAAGGCGCAGCTGTCGACGATCACCCCGGGCACCGACCTGTACGTCGGGATCCAGATCAATGCGCCGGGGGAGTGGGACATCTCCTGCTTCGGCCTGGACGGCGCCGATCGCCTCACCGACGACCGCTACTTCGTCTTCTTCAACCAGCCGGCGTCGCCGGAGAAGTCCATCCAGCTCCTCGGGCCGCAGGCCGGCGACAGTCAGGCGTTCCGGGTCACCCTTGACCAGGTGCCTGCCTCGATCGGCCGGCTGTCGTTCTGCGCCGCCCTCGACGGTGCCGGTAGCGCCTCGGCGATCTCGTCGGGGTACCTGCGGATCGTCGTCGCGGGAACCGAGGTGCTGCGCTACTCCTTCACCGGCGCCGACTTCACCAGCGAGCGCGCCGTGATGATCGCCGATATCTACCGCAAGGGCGTGTGGCGGATCGCCGCCGTGGGCCAGGGGTTCCAGGGGGGACTGGCCGAGCTCATCCGCTCTTACGGCGGTGAGGTCGCCGACGAGGCGCCGCCGCCGGCCCC
>NZ_CDWTNB010000066.1:0-19388 GCF_977947065.1 Frankia sp. CgJB1 | reverse complement strand
CGACCGTGGTCCGGTTCTGTCAGGACCTCGGCCTCAAGGGCTTCGCCGACCTCAAGATCCGTCTCGCCGGCGAAGCGATTCCCCCCGAACGCGGCCTTCACGAAGACGTCACTCACGCCGACTCCCCTGCCACCATCCTGGAGAAGATCCTCCGCAGCACCGAGGCGGCCCTGTCCGAGACCACCCGCACCGTCGACCGCACGGCATTCGCCCGCGCGGTCGACGCCCTGCATCGCGCTGACCGGGTCCTGCTCATCGGCGCGGGGACGTCCGCCCCCCTCGCCCAGGACGCCGCCTACCGCTTTCGCACCCTCGGCCTGCTCGTCGAAGCCCCCGCCGACGTCCACGTCCAACATGTGGCCGCGCGCCTGCTGCCCCCCGCCTCCGCCTGCCTGGCCATCAGCCACACCGGGCAGACGCGTGAAACCCTGGCCGGCGCCGCCGCGGCGCGCGCGGCGGGGGCCACGACCATAGCCCTCACCAGCTTCTTCCGATCCCCCCTGACGAGGCTGGCCGACGTAGCCCTCGTCGCCGGCAGCAGCGAAACAAACTACCGAGTCGAGGCCATGAGCAGCCGCATCATCCACGCGACGGTCCTCGACGCCCTGTTCGTGGCCGTCCACCTCGCGCAACCCGACCGCGCCCAGAAAGCCCAGGAACTCACCGCCGAGGTACTTACCGAACACCGGATCTGACGTCCAAGTTCACGGAGGTGAACCCGCGGAGCGCGACGGCGAGGGTGGCCGTGGCCAGGGTGGCCATCTCCCGGTCCGGTACGGGGCCGGCGGCGGTATCGGCGGTCCTCTCACCCCGCCCGGACCGCACGAACTAAACAAACCGCGCAAACCGTGCGCCGGCCTCCCACCGCACCCGCTCGCACCCGCTCACTCAGGCGGCGCCCACGATCCTTCGACTGGCCTTCGGCCGGCGAATCTGGGGGACCTGAGCACGGTCCGCGGTCCCTGGACCGTGCCTTGCTCCCCACAACTCGGCCGGTCCGGCCGGACGCCGGCCACGCCGGGCGACCGAGATACCAGATGATAATGTATTCGCTATCTGCATTCACTATCTGCGTCCGGCGCCGGAACATTCACGTTCAGTGGCGCGGTCACTGCCGGGAAGGGCGTCACCTGCACCACCGAGGTGGCATCCGACGGGAAGTACGGCGGGACGCGGAGGGCGTCCCGATCGGCGTGAAATCCTTCACGCGGCACGGAAGGGCGCGACACGTGATTCCCGTCGCGATCGCCTTGCCGGGCCTGCCGTAGACCATGACGGCGAGCTTCCGAAAAAGCGCCGTGACCACGCTCGGCGTGAACGCCCCGCCCACCAACCGACACAATTGGGTAGTCAGATCACGGCCCGCTGCTGCGCCCCGGAGAGTACGAATGAGGGCACGAATGAGCCGACCCTCCCAATCCTTCCGGTAAAGTCGGACGGGACCCGGATCCGGACCCGGAGCGTGAAAAGCGACCAGAACCGTTGAGGCATGCCGCCGAACCTGGCGGACCGTCACGGCCGGGACCGTCACGGATTCCCCGCGCTGAGGGCACCATTGCCGGCGCACAGGCCATTGCAAGAGGTTTCGGGCGTCCGGCCGACGGCTTCCTCCGATGCTACCCGGCTCCGCCTCGAGCCGTTACCCGAACAAGCCAGCCGCAGGGGCGGCGGAGGCTTTCCCTCGCATCCACCAACGATTCGATAGACATCAGCAGCACTCCATCGCCTCACCGGTCAGTCATGACGGCCCTGAAGCCGCGCCCCCGGTTGGTTTCCGGAGTGCCCTGGGAAGGAGAATCCATGGCGGATCCCGTGGTGACCGACGTCGGGACGTCGGCACGCAAGATCAACCGCGAAGACCCGAACGGCGGATGCCCGGTCGTGCAGGGCGCCGACGGCGTATGGCGGATCAGCGGGTACGCCGCCGGACAGGCGGTGCTGCGCAGCCTGGAAACCAAGCAGGCCGGCCTCGGTATCGACGCCTCTAAGGCGATCCCCAAGCGGATCCGCCGGCCGGTGCTGCACAGCGACGGCCCCGAGCACCGGGAACGCCGCCGGCTGACCGCACGATTCTTCACTCTACGCAGGGTCGACGAGCACTACCGCGAGCTGATGCACCGCGTCGCCGACGAGCAGATCGACCGGTTGCGCCGAGAGCGGAGCGTCGACCTGTCCGAGCTCAGCTTCGCCCTCGCCGTCGAGATCGCCGCCGCGGTGATCGGCCTCACCAACAGCCGCCCCGGCATGGCCGCCCGCCTGGAACGGTTCGCCCAGGGAGACCTCGGACCGCCGAATGTCACCAGCATCCGCGGCATCAGGCAGTTCATCCGGCAGAACCGCCACGCCCTCGCCTTCTACCTCGCTGACGTGCGCCCCGCGGTACGCGCCCGCCGTCGGCGACGCACCGACGACCTCATCTCACACATGATCGATCAAGGCTGCACCAACGCCGAGATCTTCGCCGAGTGCGTCACCTTCGCACCCGCAGGAATGATCACCACTCGGGAGTTCATCAACGTCGCCGCCTGGCACCTGTTCACCGACGACACACTGCGCGCCCGCTACCGCGACGCCGACCAGACCGAACGGATCGCGATCCTGCACGAGCTCCTGCGATTGGAACCGGTCATCTCCACTCTACAAACGGCGCACGACAGCCGACATCCACCTACCGGGCCCACGCGGCCCGCTGACGATCCCAGCCGGCGCCCAGATCGACATCGCGGTGAGCAGCACCAACGTCGACACGCAGGCCATCGGCGCCGACCCGTACACGGTCCGCCCGCCCGCCCGATCGGCGACGGCGTGAGTCCGGCGGGGCTGAGCTTCGGCGAGGGGCCCCACAAATGCCCCGGCGCACACAGTCGCCATCCACGAAACCGACATCTTCCTGCACAAGCTGTTCATGCTCGACGGCCTACGCATGGCCAGCCCACCTCAGGTCACCCTCCGGGACGAGATCGCGGCCTACGAGCTGCGCGGTCTCGTCGTCGCGCTCGACTGAATCATCGCGTTCGGTTGAATCGTCGCGCTCGATTGACCTGGCCCCACGCGCCCGGCGCCGGGCACCAGGTACTGGCACCAGGTACCGGATCCGCGTCGTCGCCGACGATGAACCTGAGGCGTCACGGCACTCCCGGATCCATCACTCCCGGATCCATCAGCTCGGCCTGGCCGTTACGGATCTCCGCTCGGGCGTGCGCGACGAGCTCCTGAACGTCCCGTTCCACCTCGTCGGGGCCAAGCCCGAGCGCCGGCCCGATGTGGAGCGACCACACCTCGGACCGCAGGTTGGTCTCGAAGTCGAGTTCGGCACGGAGGTGGCACGGAGGTTCTGCCGGGCGGCCTCGCGGTTCTGGCGGAGGCGGGCGGCCACCCGCCTCGGCGTGATGGGGTCGGCTATGGGTGTCGGCGGAGGAACTCACGCCTTCATGCTGATATGCACCCGGAGGCATTCCCGCGCCGGCCCGCTCCTGGTGACGCCCCATCGTCTCCAGCCGCCTGGCGATCGGAATCCAGGAATTCCTCGCCCGCATCCGCGCGGTCAGCCGGCGGGCCGCGGGACACTGGGCCGATGCCGCGTCCCTTCCAACAGATCGATGTTTTCTCAAGATCCCCATATCAGGGCAATCCGGTAGCCGTCGTGCTCGACGGATCGGGACTCGACCCGGAGGAGATGCAACGGTTCGCCCGGTGGACGAACCTCTCGGAGACCACCTTCATCCTGCCGCCCACCTCACCGGACGCCGACTACCGGGTCCGGATCTTCACGCCCGGTGCCGAGCTGGCCTTCGCGGGGCATCCCACGCTGGGTACCTGCCACGCCTGGCTGACCACCCGGCCTCCGGCCGAACGGGGCGATGTGGTCGTTCAGGAGTGCGGTGCCGGGCTTATTCCCGTTCGGCGGACCGCGGACGGACTCGCGTTCGCCGCACCCCCGCTGCGACGCTCGGGGCCGGTCGAGGAGGCACTCATCCAGCGCATCAGCACGGTGCTGGGCATCGCCCGCGACGACATCGTGGCCGCCGAGTGGGCGGACAACGGGCCGGGATGGATTGCTGTTCTGCTCGACAGCGCCGAGGCGGTCCTCGCGTTGCAACCGGGCATCGTCGACCTGCATCTCGGCGTGCTCGGCCCGTATCCGCCAGAGTCGACCGAGACGTTCGAAGTTCGGGCCTTCTTCCCCGTGAACGGCACGATGAGGGAGGATCCGGTAACCGGAAGCCTCAACGCGTCCGTCGCCCAATGGCTGCTCCGGACCGGACGAGCGGGCGCGCCTTATACGGTGAGCCAGGGAACACTGCTCCACCGGACCGGACGGGTGCACATCTCCGCTGATGCGGACGGCACGGTCTGGATCGGCGGCGAAACGATCACCTGCGTGTCCGGCTTCGTCGAGCTGTAGGTTCCCCCCCGGCGGGAAGAACCGCCGCCGCGCGGGACGCCGAACGACGGCGCCTGCCCGGCTCCGCCGGACCGCCCGCGCGATCCAGATCCTCCCGCCCCCGAGGCCCTGAGGCCTCCCACGTCCGGGCAAGAGACGGCCGGACACGGGAAAGGCGCCCGGATACGCGTCAGTTCTCGATCCAACCGTACTTCTCGGCCACGCCCATCAGCTCGCTTCTGACCCGAACTATCTGCGTCCCCGTCAGGGTCGGGTCGATCCGGAGCAACAGTTCGGTGATTTCCTGGGTGAACTCCCCGACCGGCAGGACGTCACAGAGAGCGTCGGAATCGTCCGCGTGGACGGTTCCCCTCGTCGGCGCCGGAGCGGCCAGGCCCGAAGCCGCAGGTGTGGACCTGAGGATGCGGGCCGAACTGGCCTTCAGCCCACGCTCGCCCTCCTCGATCTCGAACTCCATGACGGCCCCGGGGACGACGAGATTCTTCTCAATAAGAAGATCATTGGCATGTAGGAAAATATCGTCTCCTCCGTCACTGGGAGCTATGAAACCGTAACCCCGAACATGGTCGAAGCGAAGAACCTTACCTGTACTCATGACTCACCTCAACAACACCCGAAAGACCATACGATTATCCACCGCCACTTCGCCCACTCAACCGCCACGTGGCGAGCCGGACGGCTCGAGAGTGAAGCATACCCCCACAGCCCCAACCGACCGCAAGCCCGACGCATCCACCCTCACCCTCGATGGAAACAACCGCGCCAATGCCCACCCACGCTACCTCGGTTGAGACCAACGTTCAACGCGGAACGATGGGTCATCCTTTCGCGATTACGACCACACCCCCAAGACGGATCCGCGATCACAGGAACGAACATGTGTTCGACACTGCCGGGCGAGGGGGCTACGCTTACAACCATGTTCACGTCCACATCGTCCCCGGCCACCTGACCATGATTGTCGCCATCCCGAGCCGCCGACGCCTGTCTCCGAACGTCGGGAGGACGTCCTCGCCGCATTCCGCCGGACGCCCGCGGCGCGCCGGTCAGTCACTCCCTGAGCCCCGGCCCGCCACCGAGAGACTGACAGGCATGCACGTCACCATTCCACCTGCCCGAGGATCTCGTCGAATTCAGCGACAGAGGCGCGGACCAGAATGCACGGGTCCGCCCTCAACTCGAAAACAGCTCAGGGATTCAGCAGATTCGGGGAAGTTGCTCGCCGACCGGGAGGTCCACCACGCGGCTCGCGCCGAGACCGGTCCTCGCGACCACCATTCCCGGGTGTTCCGCGGTCACCATACCTATCACGGCCGCGTTTCGGCCGAGTGGGCACGCGCGCATCGCCTCAAGCACCCGATCGGCGCCCCGCGGCGCGACCATCGCCACGAGCTTGCCCTCGTTGGCAATGTAGAAGGGGTCCAGCCCGAGAATGCTGCAGGCGTCGAGGACCGGCTCGGGAACGGGAACATGCCGTTCGGTGATGACGATTCCCACCCGCGCGGTCCGCGCGATCTCGTTGAGTGTCGCGGCCAGTCCTCCGCGCGTCGGGTCCCGCAGGGCGTGCACGTCCGCACCGGTGCGCAGCATAGCGCCGACCAGTCCGTGCAACGGAGCGGTGTCACTGCGGACCGCCGTGGCAAATTCCAGGCCCTCCCGGCAGCTGAGCACGGCGATCCCGTGCAGCCCGATCTCGCCGCTGACCAGGACGACGTCGCCCGGCCGGGCCCGAGCGGGCCGGATGTCGACGCCGTCGGGAACCAGGCCGATCCCCGCCGTGTTGACGTAGACCCCGTCACCGTGACCGGCATCGACGACCTTGGTGTCACCGGTTACCAGCCGGACGCCCGCGGCACGGGCCGCCGCTCCGAGCGCATCCGCCACCCGGCCAAGATCGGTCAGTTCGGTGCCCTCTTCCAGGATGAACGCGGTCGAGAGGTATCGGGGTTCGGCGCCGGACATCGCCAGGTCGTTGACAGTTCCGTTGACCGCGAGATCGCCGATCGAGCCGCCGGGGAAGAACAACGGTCGAACGACGTAGGAGTCGGTGGTGAACGACACCCGTGCGCCGTCGACGGTGACCACGGCCGCATCCCCCAGGTCCTCCGGACCGCCCGCGCCGGCGACTCCGAAGGCCGGCAGGAAGAGGTGCTCGACGAGCTCGGCCGACATCGCGCCCCCGCCGCCATGCCCCATCACGATCGTGGGGCACTCCACCAACGGCACAGGACAGGTCCACGCGGCCGGATCCACCGCCGTCACGGCCTCATCCACCATGTCCCACCTCCAGCGCACGTCCCGCTTCCGGCGAGGCCTGCGCAACCGCCGGAGAGGTGCTCATCCGGCGGTAGAGGTAGTAGGCGGCACAGGCCCCTTCGGAGGACACCATGGTCGCGCCGAGCGGGGTCCGCGGCGTGCACTGCCGTCCGAAGGCCACGCACTCATGCGGCTTGATCAGGCCTTGGAGCACCTCGCCCGATCGGCACGCCGAAGACTCGGCCGTGTGGACATCCGCCACGGCGAACCGCAGCTCCGCGTCGAAGTCGCGGTAGGCCGGCGACAGGCGCCAGCCGCTGCCCGGGATGACACCGATGCCCCGCCAGGCCCGGTCGGCCACCTCGAAAACGTCCCGCAGCATCGCGATGGCGGCCGGGTTGCCGGCGGCCGGAACCGCCCGGGGATAGGCGTTCTCCACCTCGTGTCGGCCGGCCTCCAGCTGCACCACGGTGCGCCGGATGCCCTCGAGGAGGTCGAGTGGTTCGAAGCCGGTGACCACGATCGGCACGCCGTAACGCCGCGCCAGAGCTGGGTACTCGCCGGTGCCCATCACGCTGCAGACGTGACCAGCGGCCAGGAACCCCTGGACGCGGCAGCTCGGTAACTCCATGATCGCAGCGATCGCCGGCGGTACCAGCGCATGCGACACCAGCAGGGAGAAGTTGCCCAAGCCGAGCCGTTTCGCCTGGAAAACCGTCATCGCGTTGGCCGGCGCAGTGGTCTCGAATCCGATCCCGAAGAACACGACCTCCCGATCGGGGTTGCGCTGGGCGATCGTCAGGGCGTCCAGCGGGGAGTAGACCACCCGGACGTCGGCACCCGCGCTCTTCACCCGGAAAAGGTCCCGATCGCTCCCCGGTACCCGCAGCATGTCGCCGAAGGAGCAGAAGATGACGCCCGGCCGCGCGGCGATCTCCAGAGCCCTGTCGATGATCTCGAGTGGGGTCACGCACACCGGGCAACCGGGACCGTGGATCATCTCGATGCCCTCGGGCAGAAGCTGATCGATACCGTGCCGGATGAGCGAGTGGGTCTGCCCACCGCAGACCTCCATGATCGACCATGGGCGGGTCGTCGTCGCGTGGATCTGTTCCAGCAGCCGACCGGCCAGCTCCGGATCCCGGAACTCCTCCAGATACCTCACCGCGTCATCCCCTCCTCCTCGCCGGCCCCGCGGGCCGTGGCACTCACACCGTCCGCACCGTCACCCAACTCCTCGGTCAGGAGTCCCATCCGCGCGAAGGTGGCCAGCGACGCCAACGCCGACCGTTCGTCCAGCCGTTGGATCGCGAACCCCACATGCACGATCACGTACTCGCCGACCGTGATCTCGGGCAGGTACTGCAGGCAGGCGTCCTTGCGCACACCTCCGAAATCGACCTCGGCCATCCGGGCCCCGTGGCGTTCCTCGATCCCCACCACCCGTCCTGGAACCGCGAGACACACCTGTTCCTCACCCCTTTTCCCGCGCTGCGGCGACGAGCAGCTGACCGAGAGCGATCCCCCCGTCATTCGGAGGTACCCGCGCATGCCGCAGCACCGTGAAGCCCCCTGCACGCAGTGCCCTGGATGCAGCCATCGCCAGAACGGCGTTCTGGAAGACCCCGCCGGTGAGTCCGACCAGGTCAAGGCCCACCTCTACGCGTACTCGCCGGGCGAGGTCCACGATCATCGCCACGACGGCTGTATGGAAACGGGCCGCGGCGGTCTCCACGGCGAGCCCGGCCGACAGATCCCTCACCATCGCCCGGATGACCGGCGCCGGGTCGATAATCAGCGGCCTGCCCGGCCCCTGCCCGCGCAAGGCGAACGCGTGGCGTTCGCGGTCGTCCGCGCCGCCGCCGGTCGCGGCCCGCGCCCGGGCCTCCAGCTCGATCGCCGCCTGCGCCTCGAAGTCGACCTCGTGACGGATGCCGAGCAGCGAGCTGACCGCGTTGAAGAGCCGCCCCATGCTGGAGGTCGGCACGCAGCCCAGCCCGCTGGCCAGCTGGTGGGTCAGCGCCCGCCGCTCCGGCTGCGGGCAGGCGACGACCGGCGGCAGGATGGGATCCCAGCGGACTCCGGCGGCGTGCAGATGGGCAAGCGCCATCCGGCAGGGCCGCCGAACCGCGGCGTCCCCACCGGCAAGCGGCACATAGCCCAGGTGGGCGAAGCGCCGGAACCCGTGGTAGTCGGCGATCAGCGCTTCGCCGCCCCACACGGCCCGGTCGGGGCCGTAGCCGGTCCCGTCAAAGGCGAATCCCATCACCGGCCGGGTGCCGTCGAGGCCGTGCTCGGCCATCAGCGCGGCCACATGGGCATGGTGGTGCTGCACGGTCCGTACCGGTCGGCCGGCGGCGTGCCGCACCGCCCACTGGCGCGACCGGTAGCCCGGGTGCGCGTCGGTGACGAGCTGGCGGGGGGTGACGCCGGTCAGGTGCTCGAGGTGCCGCTCGGCGGCATCGAGGGCGCGCATGGTGGCCAGGTCGTCCATGTCCCCGATGTGCCCGCTGAGCCAGGCCGACCGGCCCGAGCCCAGGCCGCAGGTGTTCTTGAGGTCGGCTCCGACGGCCAGCGTCGGGGGCACCTCGAACGGCAGCGGCGCGTAGCCACGCGAGCGGCGTACCGGCGACGGGGCACTGTCGACCACCCGGACAACGGAGTCGTCGCAGGGCACCCGGATCGGACGGTCGTGGCGCAGCCAGCCATCGACGAGCGGGGCGAGCCGGCGCAGAGCGTCGGCGTCGCCGGCCGCGATCGGCTCGCCGCCGAGGTTCCCGGAGGTCATCACCAACGGCGGCCATCCGGCGGTGCCGACGGTTCGATGGACGGGCCCGGGCTCGCCTGGCAGGCCGAGCAGCAGATGGTGCACCGGCGTGTAGGGCAGCAGCAGACCGAGATCGGGGTTGTCCGGGGCAACGGAGTCGGCGAGCGCGGGACGGCCGTCGCGGCGACGGCGCACCAGCACGATGGGCCGAGCGGGGTCGGTGAGCAGGGCCGCCTCCGGCTCGTCGACATGCGCCAGGCCCCGGGCCGCAGCCAGGTCGTGGACCATGACGGCGAACGGCTTGCCGCCGCGCCGTTTGCGGCGTCGCAGGGTCGTCACCGCCGTCGGGTCGGTGGCGACGCAGGCGATGTGGTAGCCGCCCACCCCCTTCACCGCCAGGACGCCACCGTCGGCGAGCAGCCGCCGCGCCGCAGCGAGCGCGTCCTCGCCGGTCCGCGGCGCGCCCGACGGCGACACGAACTCCAGGCGCGGTCCGCACGCCGGGCAGGCGATCGGCTGGGCATGGAAACGCCGGTCGGCCGGATCGGAGTACTCCCGCTCACACACGGGGCATATGGCGAACCGGGCCATCGTCGTTGCCGGCCGGTCGTAGGGAAGGTCGGTGATGATCGTGAACCTGGGTCCGCAGTTGGTGCACGTGATGAACGGATGCCGGTAGCGCCGGTCTGCGGGGTCGGCCAGTTCCCGCAGGCAGTCCGGACATGTCGCCACGTCGGGGGCCGCCGCCGTACGCCCGCCCGCGGCCGGCCGGGACCGGGCGATCGCGAAGCCGGATCCGCCACAGGGCGGAAGCTCCGTGGTCACGACCCGCTCGACCATGGCCAGCGGCGGCACGTCGCAGCGAAGCCGGCGGGCGAAGTCCTCGACCGCGCCGGGGGTTCCCTCGACCTCCGTGACCACGCCGCCGGTGTCGTTGCGCACCCAGCCGGTCAGAGCCAGCTCCGTCGCGGCGGCGTGGACGAACGGCCGGAAGCCGACCCCCTGGACCAGCCCCTGGACGACGAACCGTCGCCGGGCCCGGCCGCCCGGGCCGGCCTCCCGACTCGGTTCACCGGCCCCGCCCACCGAGAGCGCCGGCCGGGTCATGCGGCCCGCCGTGCCGTCCGCCATCACATCTTCTCGATCCTGATGTATCGGACGAGGGCCGGATACTCCCTCCAGAACAGGCCGACGGCACCGGCCACGCCGACGGTCGCCAGCACCAGCTTGCGACTACTCATGCTCCACCTCCTCGGTACCGCTTTCTCATGGGTATCCGCGGGCTTCGGGTGGTGCGCCGCCCGCTGGGCGCTACCCCGGCGGCAGGTTGGGCATGCTCCTCGGTGCGACGGGATTGCGCCTCTTCGGCCGGACGCCGGTGGAGCGCCGTGCGTCGGCGCTGCCATCGGCGTGGTGCCCCGCCTGCCATCGGTACGAACCGGTCGCGTTGCCCTGCGCTACCCCCTTGACGTGAGCGGTGGCGTCCGGCGCGACGTCGGGCTTACCGACTCGGATCTCGGCCATCTCGTCCTCCCCTCCCTCTCTTTCCTCTCAGCCCCGCCCCGCGGGGCCCGCGCGGCCCTGGCCCGTGAGATGGACCGGCCGTGCGGGCGCAACGGGCTCCCGGACCCCGGCCCGCACCGGGCTTGCGGGCCGGCGGCCGAGATCGGCGAAGAACCCGTCGATCGCCGGCCGCACGCGCCTGCCTCCGGACAGGCCCCTCCACTCCCGCCGGATGACCGCCACGAGCCGGTGACAGTCGTCGACGGGAACGATCCAGTGCTCGTGGCGGCCGTGGACGGTGTTCGTCAGCAGTGCCTCGACCAGCGGTGTCAGGTCACCCAGCGCCGGGCAGCGCCGCACGATGCTGCGCCACGTGCCGGGCTCGACGTCCCAGCGGGTGGCGCCCATCGGGCTGGGATAGCGGGCGCTGACCGAGCCGTCGGTCCCGACGACGAAGAACGCCAGCCCCACCGGGGTACCCAGCTCGTCCGCGTCGAGTGCGGGAAGCCGCAGCCGTCGCCGGGGAACAAGCCGGAAGTGCCCACGCCCGGCAGCCTCCCGGTCGAACAGCAGCGCGCACGCCTGGCAGGCGCAGAGCAGCTCGTCGCGTTGTTCGTCGAGGATGTGCCGATGCTCCGCCGGCACGGCGGTCCGGCACATGTCGCAGCGGGCCTCGGCCGCGCCGGCGCGGCCGGTCGCGGCGCGCACGAGCCGCCGCAACGCGCCGTCGGCCGTCGGGGATATCGGGGACGTCGGGGACGTCGCGGGGATATCGGGGACGTCATGGGCCCACCCCGTCAGCGACGGGCCGGGCGAGCACGGTGTCGAGGGGAACGAAGGCGGTCCGCTCGGGTGCGCCCGGCGCGGGCAGGCGCCGGACGTCGGACAGCTCCGGCGCGACGGCGAGCACGGCCTGGCGAACCGCCTCGGTGATCCCCGCCGAGGTCGAGCCACACCCGCCGAGGGTCAGCCGGACCTCGGCCACCCCCCGTTCGATCCCACTCAGCTCGATCTCCCCACCCCGGTCCCGGATCCCGGGCCGAAGCTGTTCGATCGCCCGCGCGACCCGGGCCCCGACCGGCTCGGGATGGACGTCGTGCAGGACGAGCAGATGGTCGAGCAGCTCGTCGCCGGTGAACGCGGCGAGCACCTCCGGGGCCCCCGACGCGTATCCGACGGCTCGGGCCAGCGCCTCGCCGTACACCGCCGCGAGTGTCGCCACCGCATCGATCGCCAGCTCGCCACTCGGCCCCGGAATGCGCTCCACCTGCGCCAGCACCTCGTCGAGGTGGGCGAGCCGGCCCCGCACGGCGAGATCGTCGAGCCGGTGCCCACCCGCGCCGTCCGGATCAACCATGGCTGGCCCCGAACATCGGCGAGTGCACCGTGCGCAGAGTGCGGTCCCGACCGAGATACATGTGCACCCCGCAGGGCAGGCAGGGGTCGAAGCTGCGCACCGTCCGCATAACGTCGACGCCCTTGAACCCCTCCGGACCGTTCTCCTCGAAGATCGGCATGTTCTGGACCGCGTCCTCGTAGGGGCCCGGGGTCCCGAAGAAGTCGCGGGGGCTGCCGTTCCACGGCGTCGGCGGGTAGGGGTGATAATTGGCGATCTTGCCGTCGCGCACCACCATGTGGTGCGACAGCACGCCGCGCACCGCCTCGTGGAAACCGCAGCCGATCGTCTCGTCCGGCACGTCGAAGTCGCAGAACACCCGAGTGTCACCCGAGCGCACCCGATCCATGCCCTGCTCGAGGAAGTACAGCGCCATCGCCGCCGTGTAGGCGACGAAGTAGACGCGGGCCCGGTCCCGCTCGATCGCGTTCGACCAGGCCGGCGGCTTCCACTGCAGGTCGACAGCGGGCAGCGTGCGGCTGCGCGGCAGCGAGATGTTCACCGCGCCCCGGTCGCGGTGACGTAGGGGGTGTTCACCAGTCCGGCGAGTGCCGTGGTGTAAAGCCGGGCGAAGGGCCCTCCCCCGTTATCCAGGGCGAGATGCTCGCCGCTGCGGGCGTCGAGCCACCGCGGGCTCATCACCCAGCTGTACTTCTCCCCGAAGTCCCGCTTCTGCGGCACCGGCAGCGTCGTCTGGTTCCACGGATGGCGCATGTCGACCGGATTTCCGAGCGGATCCCGGGTGACGAACGGCTCCTCGTTCACCCAGTCCTGGTAGAAGGAACTGCCCAGCAGGATCCGGATACCCAGATTGATCTCCACCAGGTCGGTGGTCAGCAGATCGCCATCGACGAAGATCCCGGGTGTCACGTGCATCGCCCGGCCCCAGGTGGTCATGTTCTCGTACCGGTAGTCCACGACGTTCGGATCCTGGAACGCGCCCCAGCAGCCCAGCAACACCCGGCGGCGGCCGACCTCCTCGTAACCGGGCAGCGCCTCGTACCAGAAGTCGAACAGGTCGTCGTTCAGCGCGACGGCCTTCTTGACGAAATCGAGGATCTCCATCAGCCGGCTGAGGTAGTCGGTGAACACCGTCGGTTCCGGCATCGTGCCGACCCCACCCGGATACAGCGTGGAGGGGTGCACGTGCCTGCCCTCCATCAGGCAGAACATCTCGCGGGTGATCCGGCTGACCTTGAGGGCCTCCCGGTAGATCTCTCCCTCGAACGGGTTGAACGAGCGCATGATGTCAGCGATAGTCCGCATGCCGTGCACGGCCGCGTTCGGTGCGGCAGTGGCCTCTGCCCGGGCCAGCACGCCGGGGTTGGTCTGCTTGACCATCGCCTCGCAGAAGTCCACGAATACCAGGTTGTCCTGGAAGATCGTGTGGTCGAACAGGTACTCGGCGGCCTCTCCGAGATTAATGATCCATTCCGCCATCGGCGGGTTCGCGATGCCGTACGCCATGTTCTGGGCGTAGACCGAGCAGGTGGTGTGGTTGTCCCCGCAGATGCCGCAGATGCCGCAGATGCGGCTGGTGATGAAACCCGCGTCCCGCGGGTCCTTGCCCTTCATGAACACCGAATAACCGCGGAACAGCGACGAGGTGCTGTGACACTCGGTGACCCGCCGATTGGCAAAATCGATCTTCGTGTAGATCCCGAGATTGCCGATGATGCGCGTGATCGGGTCCCACGCCATCTCCACGATCTGGGCGGGCTTCTCCCTGGTTCTCGACTGCCTGGCCGTCGTCATCGCACAATCCCTTCGGCATCGCTGGGCCCGGCCCTAGAATTCGTAATGAAGTAATTAATGCAAGCCAATATGCGTCTTCGCAGGTCACGGGCTCGCGAGGACCCCGAAGTGAACAAGTTATTTCATTCCGAATTCCTAGGCCCGGTCCTAGGAGCGGTAACGCGGGTCGTAGCCGGTGGTCAGCATCTCCCGGTTGTGCCGCCACTTCGGCTCGGTGTTCGCCGTCGCATTGGTGATGCCACGCAGCCTGCGGATAAACGACCCGTAAGGTTTGATCGCGAGCGAGGACAGGCTCGCTCCCGGCGGCATGTCCATGAACGGCATGAACTTGTCCGGGAATCCCGGAATCGTGCAGGCGATGCAGATGCCGCCCACGTTCGGGCAGCCGCCCAGCCCGCCCATCCATCCGCGCTTGGGCACGTTGCAGTTCACCACCGGACCCCAACAGCCGATCTTCACCTGGCACTTCGGCGAGTTGTAGTCCTTCGCGAAATCGGCCTGCTCGTAGTAGCCCGCCCGGTCACAGCCCTCGTGCACGGTCCGGCCGAAAATCCACTGGGGTCGGAGCTGGTCGTCCAGCGGTGGCGGTGGTGCCGCGCCCGCCGCGTGGTAAAGCACCCAGGTCAGCGTCTCCATGAAGTCGTCCGGTTGGACCGGGCAGCCGGGGACGTTGACGATCGGCAGGTTGCCGGCGGAGGTGAAGTCATGGCCCAGGTAGTCGGCAAGGCCCATCGACCCGGTCGGGTTGCCGGCCATCGCGTGGATCCCGCCGTACGCGGCGCAGGTGCCGATCGCGACGACCGCCCACGCCCTGGGGGCCAGCCGGTCGATCCACCAGTTCAGGGTCAGCGGCTGGCCGGTGTCCGGATCGTTCCCGAACGACGTCCAGTACCCGTCGCCGTGGATGTTCTCGTTCGGGATCGAGCCCTCGATGACGAGGATGAACGGCTCGATGTCACCGCGGGCCGCGGCTCGGTACGGGGCCAGGAACTCCTCCCCGCCGACGGTCGGCGACAGCACCTTGTTGTGCAGATGGACCGTCGGCAATCCCGGCACGAGCCCGGTGACGACATCCTCGATCGCCGGCTGGGAGGCCGCGGTCACCGACACCGTGTCGCCGTCGCAGCTCATCCCCTCGGAGATCCAGAGGATGTGCACCTCGTCGAAACCGCCGCGTCGCGGGCTCCCGGGCTGCGGAGTCACGGACTGCGGGTTCGTGGCCGTCATCTTGGCCTCTCCCTCCTACTGGCGGATGCTGGCACGGGCCGGGGTCTCGGATGATCTGCGCGATGAGCCGCACCGCGTCGTCGACGGCCATCCCCGCGGCGCGGGACAGTCCCATCCGCTCCTCGACGACGGCGGGTCGGCAGCCGACGACCAGCACTCGGCCGACATCGCCACCGAGGCCCCGCAGCAACCGCAGGACCACGTCGGGAGACATGCCATGGGCGTCCATGACGGGGATCTCGTCGACGGGGATGTCGTCCACGCCGGCCCCGTCAAGTTCGGGCCGGAGCACCGTGAGAGTCCCCGGTGGATCGGTCGACGAGACCGCGTCGACGAGGATCACCACGTCGTACCGGCCGTCGAGGAGCTCATAGGCGAGATGCACGCCGCGGATCCCGTAGTCGACGACGTCCACCCCGGCCGGCAGGTCCGCCGGGTCGATGCGGCGCACGACCTCCACCCCGAATCCGTCGTCGCCGAGGAACACGTTGCCGATCCCGGCCACGAGGACGCGCGGTGGGCCCGCGGACGGACCCGCAGACGGAACCGCGCGGGTGGGCGCCGGTCCGCTCATGACGCACCCGGTCCGTCGGTGAGCGGTGCCAGCTCCTCGGGTGCGAAGTAGTAATGACGGCCGTACCACCGGTGCAGATCGGCGGCCGGGTCGTCGTCCAGGGACACCGCGACGTGCCAGGCGCCGTCGACGTCCAGAAAGACGGCCTGAACCCGGGCCTCTCGCCCCATGAAAAACATGTCGTGCGCGTCGCTTCCACGGCCACTTTCACGGCCACGGGGATGCAGCCGGACCCGACTGCCCTTGGCGATCATCACGCCGTCCAGGGAAACACTGTCGCTGTCCGGACGGACCGACCGGTCCGCCTCCGGCTCCCACCATCGCGTGGTCGCGGCGGCGACCGGTGCGGCAACCGGTACGCCGGCCGGTGCGCCGGCCGGTGCGGCCCCGGACGACGGAACCGGTCGCAGCGACCGGACGGCACCATGCAGGCGGGCGAGGGTGTCCTGCGGGATGCCGTCGACCCGGTCGATGATCTCCGCGGCGCGGCGATCGGTCGCCCGGGCCTCGTGTTTCTCGTCGTCGGTCAGAGCCAACGTGCGCAGCGAGAGGATTTCATCGATCTCGGTGGCGTCGAAGAGGTCACCCGGGCTCTCGGGGGCGCTCCGGGGATGATCGTACAGGATAATCGGCGAGGACAGCATCACATCCGGCGCTCCGTCGGCACCGGCGAGAACGGGAAAGGTGTGGATGTTCTCGCACCCCCGTGTCGCCCCGGCGGCCCAGGTCGGCGGATCGAGCAGCGAGAGGAACCGTCCCCCGCGCACACCCAGGAGGCTGTGTGTCGCGATCATCGATCGGCGCAGCGCCATCGGTCGCGCGGCGCCGACGGGGACGTCCGCCACCGTGTTCTCGACGGCCAGGCGCAGCCGGTACAGCCGGAAGGGAGCCGCGGCCCGCGTCACGGACACCCGGACCGTCGCCGAGACCGGCCACCGCCGGCGAACCACCCGACCCGCACCGCCGCGCCCAACGTCGCGGCCCGCCAGGTTGCCGCGATCGTCCAACGGCTCAATCTCCATGCCACCGGGCAGGCTCAGGCTGAACGACTCTCCACGATCAGCCTGTTCCGCCGACCGGCCCCGCACAGCCGGGTCGGCCAGGTCGGCCAGGTCGAGAGTGAGACCGACCTCGCGCGGCACCGCCTCGTCGAAACTCAGCCGAGCAGTACCGTCCGCCTTCAGCGCGTCGACCTCACCGAACGCGCCGTCGGCTCCTCTGACCTCGACCGAACGGCGCTGGAGCTGCAGAAAGCGCAGCCGGACGACGACCGAGGCGGTCGGGGACAGCTCAAGAAGACAGAGCTCAAGAAGACAGTCAGTCTGCTGGCACCACGCATCCGTCGATCCGGCGACGGTCCGTGGGACCGGCCCACCCGCCTCGACCCAACGCCGCGGCGCGAGCACCCCGAACTGCCACCGCATCCGGTTCTTGCCCGAGGAGCGGCGATACGGATAGAGCAGGTAGCCCTCGTGCAGCACCGCGTCAGCCACTGCACGGGCCGACGCGAAACCGGCTGGACAGCTCCCACCGGCCTCGTCAGCACCGATGCCGGCCCCCACGTCCACGTGAAGGGTGGTCGGCGCACCGGGTGTCGTCATCATGGCGAGCGGTGCCCAGGACAGGACGAACCCGCGAGCAGCATGACGGTCCCCCTTCGGCGGAGCCGTGGCACCACCCCTGGGGACGATGCCCACCGTACTGTAACTACACATAATTACGTATTATGACTATATGTAGTCACGAGAGCGCTCGTAGCTATTCTTCGACGGGTTGCCCGGGTGTCGCGGCCTCAAACACCGTGAGACGGCCCGCTCGACCGCGGGCGGTGGCCGGCACCTTGCTCGGCGCGCAGCCAGGCGTACCACTGGCCCAGGCCGGGCCCCAGCCTCAGGCCCGACCCCGATCCCGGGGCCGCGCAGACGCGCAGCACGTCGACCCGGGGATTGATCCGGTGAACCTGCGCCTCGTACCGCGCGACGTCGACGTCGAGGTAGGGCAGCAGGTCGCACTTGGTGAGCAGGACGAGATCGGCAGCCGCGAACATGTGCGGATACTTGGTCGGCTTGTCCTCGCCCTCGGTGACGGACATCAGCACCACCCGGGCTCGCTCGCCCAGGTCGAACAGCGCCGGGCAGACCAGATTGCCGACGTTCTCGATGAACACCATCGAACCCTCGGATGGTTCGAGTTCACGCAGCGCACAGTCGATCATGGCCGCATCGAGATGGCAGCCACGACCAGTGTTGATCTGGACGACGGGAGCCCCCGTGGACCGGATGCGCTCGGCGTCCCGGATGCTTTCCTGATCACCTTCAACCACCGCGATCGGCACGCTCACGCCGAACTCGCGGACGGTCCGCTCCAGCAGCGTCGTCTTGCCCGATCCCGGCGAGCTCATCAGGTTGATCGCCAGCACGTCACGAGCGAGCAGGCGGCGGCGGTTCGCCTCGGCGAGCATGTCGTTCCTGGCCAGCACCCGCTCCTCGACGACCACGGTGCGCGACGAGGTCCCCCCGTCATGCGCGTGGCCGTCATGCGCCGGGCCGGGACTGACGAGGACCGGGCCGACCGGGCCAACAGGGTCGACGGAGGTGAGGGAGGTTAGTCGGGGCGGCGGCGCGGCGTCGTCACACCCGCAGGTTCCACACATCCCACATCACCTCCGCCGCTCGGCACGGGTGTCACCTCGACCGCCTCGATCATCAGCTCGTCGCCACCGACCACCTCGACGTCGGCGCTGCCGCACGGGCAGAGCACCAGGAGCAGGAGGTCGTCGGCCTCGAACGTGGCGCCGCACCGCCGGCAACGGGCACGGCCCGGCGGTTCGTCGATCTCCAGGCGAGCGCCTTCGACCGGCGTGCCCGCTGCCACCAGGTCGAAACAGAACCGGACGGAGCCGGGCACGACGCCGGACACCTGCCCGATGACCAGGTGAACCGCCGTGGCCCGCGCCGCCCCGATCCGTTCCACGATCGTGTCCACGACGTTCTGGATGATCGCCAGCTCGTGCATCCGCGGCTCCTCGGCGCCCGGCACGGCCGTGACGTCGGGCGTTCACACCACCGGGGTTCCTGTCCTCGTCGACCGGCGCCCGCACCTGCTCCGACGCGGCCCGCACTCCGCGGCATCACTGGAGCGCCGCCGCTCGCGGCCGGCCCGTCGGTCTCCCTACCCGTTCGGTGTCGAGGACTACCGCCCGGCGTTGAGGACAGTCCTCGCGGGCGACCTGACAGATCATGGCCGTTGTCACTCTGCTGACAGCGTCCCTTTCTCGATGCCCTCTTCTCGATAAAAACGACAGGACTGCACAAAAGGACATATTCCGCACCAATCTTGCTGATGGCAGGGTGGCGGCAAAGAACGCCATCAGCCGGATGGTTCGCCGTGGCCGCCTCGGTCCGATCCGACCGAAAAAGGGGGACCCATGGCTCTCTCGCGCCCGGCACCGCCGACCGACAATGAGCCAGCAGGACGAGGTTAGGGGTCGTCATTAAATAAGTTA
>NZ_CDWTNB010000065.1:0-19425 GCF_977947065.1 Frankia sp. CgJB1 | reverse complement strand
GATCAACTTATTTAATGATGATCCCTTGGTACCGGGTTTTACGACTCCCGGCGACGAGCACGGTTGTCGCGACCTCCGTCAACGGGCTGCTGTGAAAACTGGTGATCGCGATAACCGCGGCACCGGCGGCGTGTGCGCCGCGAGCAGCGCCTACGGTCTCATGAGTCGCCCCGGTGTGACTCACCGCAACCGCGACATCATCCGGCCCGAGCAGGCGTGCCTGCACGTGCTGCGTGTGCACATCCGGCGGGAAGCTGGCCGGGACGCCGATCGTGGCCAGCCGAAACGCCCCGTCCGCGGCAATCGGTGCGCTTGTGCCGACCCCCAGAAAAAGAACACGCCGCGCCGCATGGAGCGCCTCAACGGCATCGGCAAGCGCACCCGCGCCCACGCTCATCGGGACGCGCGACAGTGCCTGACCGTTCGAGGCCGCCAGCTTGGCAAGCACCTGATGCACGGTGTCGCTGGGATCGATGTCCTCCCGGGGGCATTCACCGAGCGGCAGAAGATCTTGAGCTAGAGCGATCTTGGCTGCCTGGAAACCCTTGAAGCCGAGACTTTGGCACGCGCGGACGACCGTGGCGACCCCCACCCCCGCGGCAGCGGCGACCTCGGATACCGAAAGATTAAGGATCTCCGCTCCCGGCTCCAGCAACGCTTCGAGGACCCGGGCCTCGCTCGGAGCGAGATCCGCGGCGGCCCCCCGCACCCGTTCAGCAAGGGTGCCAGCCGGCTCGTCAGCAACGCTCGCCGCGCCGGTCTCACTGGGCCTGGTCGTCACATCCACGAACCTAGCCACACGGAACAACGTTCCGATGAACGATGGATGGACATTTTATATCAAGAAAATATCGGAATTTTGTTCCGACGCTGCTCCTCACGCAGGGCTAGCTGGTATTTGCGGACGGATCCGGAACCCGTCCGCGGGCGGGCACATTACCGCCGGGCGAGTCGGCCCAGTACCGGCGGAAGCTCGCCGGAATACACCACGGTCAGGAAACGGGTGGCCCGGGTCAGCGCGACGTAGAGGTCGGCGAGCCCCCGGGTCGGCCCGGCCAGCAACGCGGCCGGTTCCACCAGCACCACCGCGTCGAACTCGAGACCTTTGCTCTCCGCCACGCTCAGCACCACCACCGGCGCGTCGAGAGCGTTGCCGACGGCGCTGGCGGGGTCGACGGAGTCCGCCGCGACCGCCAGATCCGGGAGGGCTGCCATGAGGGCGCCGCGCAGCCCCGGGATGTCCTGCGGGCGGCAGATCACGGCGACCCGCCCGTCGCCGACCTCGCTCGCGGCCCGGCTCGCCGCGTACACCACGGCGGCGACGAGGTCCCCGGGAGGCTCCTGGGCGAAGGTCCGCCTGCCCTTTAGCAGACCAGTCTTGAGCAGACCGACGAGGCCCGGGACATCGTCGGTCGTCACGTCGCCCACGCGCACCGCCGTCGGGGCACGGCCCACCGAACGCACTGAGAGGGGAACGGAGACCGTCGGGTCCTGCGCCCGCAGGACGTCGGCGGCAACGTCCATGATTTCCCGAGGTGTGCGGTAGTTGACGCTGAGCCGCTCGACCGTGAACCGGTTGCCGACCGCGGGCCCCAGCAGCTCCCCCCAGGACGTCGGCGCGCCCGGCCGGGCGGTCTCTGGGCCAGGTCACCGACGAGGGTCGCCGTGCGTCCCGGGCAGCGCCGCCACAGCAGCCACCACAACATCGGCGAGACCTCCTGGGCCTCGTCGACGATCAGGTGGCCGAAAGTCCAGGTGCAGTTCTCGCGGGCATGATCGGCGGCACTGCGCCGCGCCCGCGGCCCGCTCCACCGCTCGGCGAGCGCCTCGGTGTCAACCTGCCCCTCGAGCCCGAGCATGTCCACCACGCCCCGGGCGTACTCGCGTTCCTCCTCGCGTTCCCGCTCGGCACGGCGGGCGGTCTCGCGGCCGGTCTCCTCGCCCGGGTCGCCGAGCAGCTCGGCGGCCTCGTCGAGCAGCGGCACATCGGCCGGAGCCCACGCCCGCTCGACCCGCTCGACCCGCTCGGCGGCCGCTGTACCCGCCGTACCCACGCCGTCGCGCTGCACCGGGATCCGGACGGACGCTGCGGCCGTCCGCCGGTCCTCGAGCAGAGATCGTTCCGCCGGGGTGAGCCGGCTACCCGCCGCACGCGCCAGGGCCGCCGGATCGGCGAAGAGCTCCTCGAGGAGCCGCTGGGGGGTCAGCAGCGGCCAGAGGCCGTCGAGCACCGTACGGACCTCTTCCGCCGACCACAGGTCCCGGATGATCTGGCCGCGTTCGTCGGCATCGAGCAGCCCGCCCGGGATCTGGTTCACCACCTGGGTGGCCAGCTCTGCCAACAGCTCGCGCAGGAAGATCCGACGGGCCGAGTTGTGCGGGCGGCGGCTGCGCCGCGCCCGGGTGCGGGCCCGCGCGACCGTGTCGCGACCGAGGCGCAGCATGTGATCGTCGTAGGGGATGAGCACCTCTCGCCGCGGCAGCCGCTGCCGGTCCCTGACGGCGGCGGCGATGACCTCGGCCATCCGCGGATCACCCTTGAGCGCAGCGGTCGCGGCGTCCTCGACGCCGTGCGCGTCGACCCCGGGAAAGAGCCGTCCCGGCGTGGCGAAGATCACCTCGGTCTCCCCGAGGGAGGGCAGCACCTGGTCGATGTAGCGCAGGAACACCGGACTCGGCCCCACGATCAGCACGCCGGACTGGTCGAGTCGAGCCCGGTCGTTGTAGAGCAGATAGGCGGCACGGTGCAGCGCCACCGCGGTCTTACCGGTCCCCGGTCCACCGTCGACGACGAGCACGCCGTTCGCCCGCGCCCGGATGATGCGGTCCTGCTCGGCCTGCAGAGTGGCGATGATGTCGTGCATGCGCCCGGTCCTGGGCGCGGCCAGCGCCTCGAGCAACATCGTGTCGCCGGACGCCGTCACCCCGCCGGGCTCGCTCGTGCCGGTGCCAGTGCCGGTGGCCGTGCCGGCCGGCAGGCTCAACGGGTCGTCGGCGATGCCGGTGACCTCCCGGCCCTTGGTCCGCAGATGACGCCGCCGCACCAGACCGTGCGGATCGGCCAGCGTCGCCCGGTAGAAGGCGGTGGCCACCGGGGCCCGCCAGTCCACCAAGATCGGTTCCTGCTCGCTGTCGGACAGGCCGATCCGGCCGATGTACGTCCGGCGCCCGTCGGCGTGGTCCATCGCGCCGAAACACAGCCGCCCTTCGGCGGCGTCGAGGCGGGCGAGCCGGTCGGCGTGGGTCGCCGCGAACACGTCACGTTCCACGAGTGACTGTGGGGTGCCCGTGCCACTTTCCAGCAGGACCCGGCGCAGCTGCCCACGGGTGATCTCGCGGACCTCGTCCAACCGGATATACAGCGTGTCCAGGTACGCCTGTTCACGGGCGCGCTCGACGTCCTGCATGGTCGGCACCGGCTCTCCTCCCGGTCGCGGTCGGATTCTTGGGCTGCGGCTTCCCGGGGTGCGGGCCGACGCCGTCAGGTGAGCCAGGGAGAGTAACAGCCCCTCCCCTGCAGATCTTCCCGGCCCGCCTGGTGACCCGGCTCCGGTGACCCCACCCTGGTAACGACATGTCCACGACAACGACGGCGTGTCCACGAACGACCACGGCAACCACGGCAAGCCGGCCCGCCATCCGGCACGGCGGCCGGAATGCCGCATCATCGCTGTTCCAGGTTACAGATGTCCGGCGACGGGATACACCGCAATGATCCACCTGGTGCGGGGTAGCGACCAACCTGATCCGAGGTAGCAGACGGCCCGGGCGAAGGAGCCGTTTCCGGCGGTTCCTTCGCATCCACGGTGAACGGCGTCCCGAGCTGGGGCGTCCACCGAGGTAATCAGACGCCCACCGAGGTGAGATGCTCCACCAGGGTGCCGTCGAAGGCCGGCAGATCATCCGGCCTGCGGCTGCTGATCAACGTGTTCGGCCCGGACCGGCAGATGACGACCTGCTCGTCCACGACCTCGGCCCCGGCGTTGCGCAGATCGGTGCGCAGGCTCGGCCAGCTCGTGATGCGCCGTCCGCGGACCACGTCCGCCTCAATCAGGGTCCAGGGAGCGTGGCAGATCGACGCCACCGGGCGGCCGGCATCGAAGAAGTACCGGACGAACTCGACAACACCCGGCTGCCACCGCAACTCGTCCGGATTGGCGACTCCGCCGGGCAGCACCAGCGCGTCGAAGTCCGCGGGATCCGCCTCGGCGACCGTGACGTCGACCGGGAAGGTGTCCGCGGGGTCCAGGTGCCGGAACGCCCGCACCCTGCCTCCCTCCGTCGACACCAGCACCGGGCTCAGGCCGGCCTGCTCGATGGCCTTCCACGGCTCGGTGAGTTCGACCTGCTCGACGCCCTCCGGTGCCACCAGAAACGCGATCTTGCGTTGAATCCTGTCGTCGTGCGTCGTCATCGACACGTCCTCCTGCCTGATTCCTGTCTGCCTGCTGTCTGCTTGCCGTCTGACTCCTGCCCGCCTCCTGTCTGCCTGCTGCCCGCCTGCTGTCTGCTCCTGTCTCGCCAGCTGGGGTCGGGACCGGACGGGCGTCAGGGCCTGCTCGCCGCCTCCCGCAGGTCGGTGACGTCGTGCTCGAGACGCGCCCGCACCAGCGCAGCGACCAGCCGCGGGAAGTCCTGCCGGTCGACCAGTGCGGCGAGCCTCGCCGGGCCGGTCGGCAGCCCGAGGGCTCCAGCCGTTCTCCGGGTAGGTTCGTCGAGGTAGGGCACCAGCTCGTCCCATCCCGCCTGCGCCTCGCGCAGGAAGATGTCGGCACCGACCGGACCGATCCCCTTGATCTTCTGCAGCAGCTCCCGCTCCCGGTCCGGGGAGTACTCGGCGGCATCCCGCAGCCGGCGGACATCACCGTCGTAGGTGTCCATCAGGTAACGGCAGGCCGCCTCCAATGTCCGAGAGGTGCTCTCGTCGTAGCGCGCGTACCCGCTGCCGTTCAGCACCCGGGTACGGTCCTCCCAGGTCGCCTCGGCCATGGCTGCGGCGTCGGTCCAGCCGGCGTCCATCAGGGAACGGCAGGCGGCGACCGCGATCGACGTGCGGATCCGTGCGCTCGCGAGCAGGGCGAAGACGATCAGCCTGAACATCGCCTCCGCGGTGTCAGCCGGCGCGTCGGCGCCGATCTCGTCGGCGTAGGTCCGCCCATGCCGGGCGAGCAGTTCGGCGAGCACCGCCTCTGTGTCGGTTCCAGCCATGCAGTGGGGCTACCCGCGATACCCGCCATCACTCCGCTCCGCCCATGCGCTCCGCCCATGCGCTCCGCCCTGCCCGTGCCGTCCCGGCGGTACCCACCCACCACGTCCGCGGCGGTGCCTCGGGCCCGCCACCCGACGCCCCGACGCCCCGCCACCCGACGCCCGACTCCCGCCTGCCGGCCGTTGGTCCGCCCCGACTGTTCCCCTCGGCACATGCCCTCTACCCGGTCGGGAGGGCAGGCTGGGGGTAGACACTTAAGAGAAGGGAGGCTGAGATGTCCACCAAAGCAGCACGGTCCGTACTGGTTCCCCTGACTCCCGACCTGGCTCGGGAGGTGGTCGCCGCATCCGCCGCGGCGCCGTCCATCCATAACACGCAGCCGTGGCGCTGGCGCCTCGAGGCAGGCCGGCTCACCCTTCTCGCCGACAGCACCCGCCAGCTCAAGGTCGCCGATCCCGAGGGCCGGCAGATGCTGTTGAGCTGCGGAGCGGCGCTGTTCAACGCCCGGCTGGCGCTGCGGACCCGCGGCGAGGTCCCCGTGGTGGAGCCGCTACCCGACGGCGTCGACGACTTCCGCCCCGCCCCGCTCGCCACCATCTCGGTGATCGGCCATCAGCCTGCCGAGGACGACGAGCGGGCGTTGGCCGATGCCATCCCGCGGCGGCACACCGATCGCCGGCCGTTCGACGACCAGCCGTTGCCTGCCGAGGTAATCAGCCGCCTGCGTGCCGCGGCCGAGGCGGAGGGCTGCTGGCTCACCGCGCCGATCGACCCGGAGCTGCGCGTCCAGGTCAGCGTCCTGCTGTCCCGGGCGGACTGGATCGAGGCGCACAACGTGGCCTACCGGGAGGAACTGGCCTCGTGGAGTCGAACGGGATCCACGTCGGCCGATGGCATCCCGCGCAGCGCAGTCGTCCACACCGACGCCCCGCGCCAGTCCGAGTTCCCGATGCGGGACCTCGACGTGGTCGGCGAGGCGGGGACCGTGCTGGACGAGACGGGTGTGGAACGGCCCGGCATCCTGATCATCGGCACCGATGCGGACACGACCGCCGATCGGCTGCGCGCTGGGCAGGCGATGCAGCGTGTGCTGCTCACCGCCACCTTGCTCGGTCTCGCCTCGTCGCCGATGTCGCAGGCGATCGACGTCGAGGGCATGCGGGAGCAGTTCCGCGGCACCACCAGCGGTCTCGGGCACGTCCAGATGATCCTGCGGGCCGGCTATCCCGAGCCGGGTGCACAACCGCTCGGCCCCACTCCCCGCCGGGACGTCGACGAGGTCCTGGAGGTCGTCGGGTCGGATGATCGGGCGTAGCACCGTTCGGCCGTTCGCGTTCGGCCGTGCAGCGTTCCTTCCTGACACATTCGGCGAAAGCCGCACAGATACGGGGTTGTGTGGGCCGCCAGCCGCTTTGATCGGGGACCAGACCGGGTCGCCGGTGGACCGACCGGCAATCGGAGGTGTCGCGAGGTCCGCGACGGCTCGGTCGTGACTCGGGGGGTTCCCGGGGACGCGGCGCGGCGTTCCCGGGAGACTCCCCCGCCCGGGCCTTGGTCGGCCCCGGTCGACCCCGGCCGTACCCGGTCAGAGACCCCGACCGCCCCTGGTCGCCCCCCGGCCGACCAGGAGGCAGGACGTGACCGGATGACAGAAGCCACGCGGGCGCCGAATGCCTGTCGCTGCATTGACATCGAGGTGGCGGGGGCTATCGGGGCCCCGACAGCCCGGTGCCCGGTCACTCTCGCCTAAGATTTTGCCAGCGGTTGACCGTAATGGTTGATCGGGACATTCCGTGATGGATCAAGAGTCGGTGCGCGTCCACCGGCGAGCCCGCGACCTGCGCGGCGTTCCCGCGCGAGGCCGCGGTCGGCACGCGGCGGGTGGGGGTACAGGTCGATGATGTCATCGGATGCGGGTGTGGCC
The DNA here is from genome assembly GCF_977947065.1 of Frankia sp. CgJB1. Classification (NCBI taxonomy): domain Bacteria; kingdom Bacillati; phylum Actinomycetota; class Actinomycetes; order Frankiales; family Frankiaceae; genus Frankia; species Frankia sp. CgJB1. Next base: position 12,292 of record NZ_CDWTNB010000065.1, on the reverse strand, counting down.
GGCACGATCCGCCCCCCCTTGGCCCGGACGACCCCCACGAGCTCGGCTCGTACACGCTGCTGGGCAAACTCGGCCAGGGTGGAATGGGCATAGTCTATCTGGGCCGCTCCGGGAAGGGCCGGCTCGTCGCCATCAAGGTGATCCGGAATGAGGCTGTCGGGAACCCCGAGTTCCGAGCCCGGTTCCGGCTGGAGGCCGAGACCGCCCGGCGAGTCGCCCGGGTCTGCACCGCTGAGGTGCTCGACGCCGATCCGGACGCCGAGTGGCCCTACCTGGTCACCGAGTTCATCGAGGGCGAGACCCTCGCCCGGTACGTCCAGCGCAACGGCCCGCTCGCCGATGCCAACCTCGAACAACTCGCGGTCGGCGTGGCCGCGGCGCTCACCGCCATCCACAGCGCCGGGATCGTGCACCGCGACCTCAAGCCCGCGAACGTCATCCTCTCACCGTTCGGCCCCCGGGTGATCGACTTCGGTATCGCCCGGGCGGTGGACGCCGGCAGTAACCTCACCGGCGATCTCCAGCAGCTCGGGACGCCGGCGTTCATGTCCCCGGAGCAGATCGAGAGCCGGCCGATCACTTCGGCGGTCGACATCTGGGCGTGGGGTGGCCTCGTCGCCTTCGCCGCCACCGGGCACTACCCCTTCGGTGAGGCCTCGGCGCAGGTGCTGCTCTACCGCGCCCTACACGAGGAACCGCGGCTCGACGACGTCGACCCGGCGCTGCGCCCGATCGTCTGGCACGCGATGCGCAAGGACCCGAGCGCCTGCTCGGCGACCCGTCGGGCACCGGCCCGGACGCTGCCGCCGCCGTCAACCCGCAGGACGTCACGAACATCCTGCAGGGCTGGAAGCTGCCAGTGCCCGGCCCGGGCGCACCGGTCACGGGCGCACCGGGCCCCACGGGGCCGGCTTCCCCGCAACGGCAGTGGCCCCCGTCAGCAGCGGTTACACCGTCGACCAGGACGCCCCGACCCGGCTACCCGCCGGTGCCGGCGGTCACGGGAGTCCCGGCGGTCCCGGGGGCGGTGGAGCCGATGCTCCCGGCCGGCAGGGCGGCGCGGGCGGGAACAGGAACCGCACCCCGCTGCTCGTCGGTGGGGGTGTCGTAGTCGTCGGCGCGATCCTCGCGGGAGTACTCGCCCTCAGCTCGGGTGATGACGGCGGCTCCGGGACCGACGCAGCCAATCCGGCCACCATCTCCGGGACTCCGGCCACGTCGCCCCAACCAGCCCCATCGGCCCAATCAGCGGCCTTCACGCTGCCCAGGGCGGCCCAGCCGCTTGGCAAGGACACCCTCGTCTACGCGTCCAACCGCAACGGCAACTACGATCTGTTCACCGGGCAGGTCACGGACAACGGGCTGCTCGCGAACGACAAGCCGATCGTCACCGGTCCGGACCAGGAGATGCTGCCCGCGATCAGCGACGATCGCAAGACGATCGTCTACTTCAAGAAGGGCAGCCCGAATACGCTGCAGGCGATTGCCGCCGACGGCTCCGGGAAACCGGTACAGCTGTTCACCTCGGGCCCGGCCGCCGGGCTGGCGATCGCGGACGACGCCCGGCCCTCGCTCTCCCCCGACGGCGGCTTCCTGGTCGTCCGTTCCACCAGGGATCAGACCGGAACGCCGAACCCCGGCCTGTATGTGGTGAAACTGGACGGCTCGAGCGTGCGGCGGCTCAACGCGAAGCCGCAGGCGACCGACCCCGCCTGGTCGCCGGACGGCGAGCGGATCGCCTACTGGTCGAACAACACCGGTGGCGACCGCGGCTTCATCGTGGTGATCCCGGCCCAACCGGATGCCCAGGCGACCCCGATCACGCAGGACCAGGGTAACGGGGACTCGGACCCGGTCTGGTCCCCGGACAGCAGGAAGATCGCTTTCACCCGGGCGAAGAACGGCGATCTGGAGATCTTCGAGATGAACTCGGACGGCACCGACGCCCGGCAGCTCACCCGGGTGCACGGGGACGACCAGGACCCGGCCTACGCGCCGGACGGTCGCATCGCCTTCAGCGGGCAGCGCAATCCCACGGACCCTGGTGACCGGCAACTCTACGTTCTGAATCCGAACGATCCGAACAATCCGAACAATAGTGACCGCAAGCTCACCACTACCGGCGGGTTCAACGGCCACGCCCGTTGGAACGCCGGCTGAGCTCCTTGCCTATCCAGAGGGATAAATCGGGCGCAAAAGCCTCTGGATAGACAAGGAAGCCGGCGAGAGGGGCCGGTTATGCACAGATCGCGAACGAGCCCGGCAGGATGCTCGAACCGTGATCGACACTGGGGACGTGACCCAGTCCTATGAGAGTCCTATGAGAAGGTCGTCGCACTCGCCCGCAAGCAGGACGACATGATCACCCGTCGGCATGCCCGGCAGCTCGGGATGTCGGACCAAGCGATCAGCGTTCGTAGACGCAGGCACGGCTGGACCTCCCCGGTGCGGGGCACGTTGCTCGTGCCGCCCATTCGGGACGAAATCCGGGCCCGTGCCCGAGCGGCGCTGTCGATCGTCGGAGGGACGATCTGCGGACGTACCGCGGCCCGACTGCACGGCCTTCCCGCCCTCTCCCGCTGGCGGCCCGACGAACCCGTCGATGTCGCGCTGCCCGGTGAGGGAGGACTTCGTCAGCGTCGCGGTTGTCACCGGCATTGGATGACGGTCCGCGGTGGCGAGACCATCGACCTCGACGGCATCCGTACCACCACGGTTGCCCGAACGTTGGAAGATCTGGCCCTACTGTGCGACCGCGAGCTGTTCATCTGTGTCCTCGACGCTTTTGTTCACCAACGCCGTCTATCCCGGAACGAGCTGTTCAATCTTCGCACACGCGTGCAGGAACGCCGCAATGGTGATCGTGCGGACGGATGGTGGTCAAAGATCGACGGGCGGGCAGAGTCACCGCTGGAGACGCGTGTGCGGCTCCTTCTCGATGACGCCGGGCTGGCGCCGGACGAGCTTCAATGGATAGTCCACGATCCCCGGCACGGCCGGCCGGTGGCACGGCTCGATCTCGCCTGGCCGTCGCTGCGGGTCGCGATCGAAGCGGACGGCGTCGGGCCGCACGGTGAGCCGGAGGCTCTTCATCGCGATCGGGCACGTCAGAACGACCTCGTCCGTCTCGACTGGGATGTTCTGCGCTTCACCTGGCACGATGTCACGACGGAAGCGGCGAGAACGACGGAAGTCGTCCGGATGGCACTTCTCCGAGCCCGTGCAGGTGGCCCTGCCGAAGCGTGAATCCCGCCGGCCGACCCGGGACCCGGGGACCCGGGACGCCCGAGGCTCCCGGCTTCCTTGCCTATCCAGAGGCTTTTGTGTCCGATTTATCCCTCTGGATAGGCAAGGGGCCTAGCGGGGTGGGCCGCTGACCGGTGCGGCGGTGGCGCGTTTGACGGTCTTCGGGTCCATCCGGCGGATCAGGAAGGAAGTAATGATCACAAGGAGGACGCCGACGACGAGACCGGCGACAATGTCGGTGAGGTACGCCGAGGCGCTGTGGTCGAAGAAGGGGTCATCGACGACCTTCGGGTTCACCGGCTTCTGGTTGTCTGGCCGTAGCACGCCGGCCAGGGTGATGCGGTTCAGGTCACCGACCGAGGCCATCGACGCGAAGCCCCAGCGGGCCGGCGCGATGTAGCTGATCTGCTCCAGACCGGGCGTGCCCTTCACCGGCACGATGCCACCGCTGAAGATGAGCTGGGCCATGGTGATCAGTACCAGGAGCGGCATGGTCTTGTCCGCGTTGTCGACCATCGCCGAGATCACCAGCCCGAGCATGGCCGACGCAAGCGAGACCACAATCACGGCGATGAGCAGTTCGAGCAGGGCGTTCCCGAGCACGACACCCTTGTCCGGCGTTCGCCCGGCAAGACCGATCAACGTGAACGGGATCGCCTGGGCAACAGTGATCATAACAAGAACGAGGATCTTCGAACCGACATACGCGGTCCGAGACAGACCGATGGCTCTCTCTCTTCGGTAGATCGCCCGTTCCTTGACGATCTCTCTGACCGAGTTCGCCATTCCCATGAAACAGGCACAGAGAACCATGATCAAAAGAACTGTCGGGGCATCCGAGTTCGGCGAGAACTGTTTGGTCTGTTCGGCCGTGAGATCAAAGTTCCCGCCGATGGCCCTGGGTATCAGCCCGAGCAGGAACGGGAAGGCGATAATGAGCCGCAGGTATGACTTGTCGGATGCGATGACGGCCATTGTTCGTCGGCTCAGCGTCACAAGCTGCGAGATCACCGACTGCTGCCGCAGCGAGGGCAGCTCCTCGGGAGCCGGCCGGGCCGACGGAGCAGTGATCGAGGCGGGCACGTAGTACCGCGAGTTGCGGAACTTGGCGGCCGACTCGGCCCCGGGCATCGCCTCCAGGGTGAGGAAGACGTCCGGGTAGTCCCGCTTGCCGAAGAAGGGCAGCGCGTCCTGCGGCGGACCGAAGTAGGCCACGTAGCCGCCGGGTGCGAGGACGAGGATGTAGTCGCACAGGTCGAGCTGGGCGACGCTGTGGGTGACCACGACGATCGTCCGGCCGTCGTCCGCGAGCTTGCGCAGCGACTCCATGACGTTCTTGTCCATGCCCGGGTCGAGGCCGGAGGTCGGCTCGTCGAGGTAGAGCAGGGTCGGCCGGGTCAGCAGCTCCAGGGCCACCGAGGTCCGCTTGCGCTGGCCGCCGGACAGCCGGGAGACCTGGGTGCTGGCGTGCTGGGTGAGGCCCAGCTCGGCGAGCACCTCGTCGACCCGGGTGCGCCGCTCCGCCTTCGTGACGTCCGGCGGGAAGCGCAGCTCGGCGCCGAACTCGAGTGCCTTGCGGACGGTGAGCGAGGTATGCAGCAGGTCCTCCTGCGGCACGTAGCCGATCCGGCGCCGCAGTTCGTCATACTCTGAGTAGAGGTCCCGGCCGGCGTAGCGCACGGTGCCCTTGTCCGCGGGGCGGAAGCCGGTGAGCGCGTTGAGCAGCGTCGACTTACCCGCCCCGGACGGCCCGACGACGCCCAGCAGCGCCCGGCCGGGCAGCTTGAACGTCATGTCGTGCATGAGCTGCTTCTGACCGGCCCAGACGTTCAGGGCGTCGGCCTCGAAGCTGACGTCACCGGAGTCGATGTACTCGACGAGCTGGTCGCCCTCGAGCTGGAAGACGTGGTGACCGACGGCGATGACGTCGCCCTGGCCGACGGACGCCCGGTTGATCCGACGACCGTTGACGAACACGCCGTTGGCGGAGTCGAGGTCGGCGATCTGCAGGCCGGACCGGCCGATGTAGAGCTCGGCGTGCCGGCGGGAGGCAAGCAGGTCGGTGATGACGATGTCATTGTCACGGGCACGGCCGATCGACATCGTGCCCGGGCGCAGCCGATAGGTGGTTCGCCGCTCGTGCTCCTGCTCGAGGCTGGTGACGCCACTCACCCGTTCGTCCCGACCCTGGTCGTCGTAGTCGTGCCCGCGCTGGGACGGATCGGTCGGCCCCTGATGCGAGGTCCCGCGCCCACCCCTCGAGGAGCCCGTGGGTCGTGGCGGAGAGTAACCGGCAACATTGGGCAGCATCGTCTGCATGTCGTAGCCGGGGTCGTACTCCGGCTCGTCCAGCGGCCTGCGGCCTTCCGGCACCTGGGGATGGATGACAACCTCGGGCCCGGTCGGAGCGCCGAGACGAAGCCGCACCTCACCGTGCACCGGGACGGTCTCGGGCATGCGCTGCCCGTCGATCCAGGTGCCGTTGGAACTGATGTCCCGAACGACCCACCCGTTGCCGGTCTGCTCAAGGAGGAGATGGCGACGGGAGACCCGGCTGTCCGCTATGACGTAGTCGGCGGTCCGGGCACGGCCGATGATGAACTGCGCCTCGGCCGGCACGGTAGCCGCACCGGCCTCGGTGACGACTCTCAGGAAGGTCGTCTGCACGTGTTTCCCCCTTCGCGACGGGACGCTGGCCGGGATGTCCCGCCGAACTCCACCTTGTCACTACGTTGTGCGGTGTCACTACGCTGTGCGGTTTTACCAGGTACTGCGGTGTCATCATGGCGCGCCGGGTCACCACCTCGCGCGGCCACTCGAGCCGCCGGATCACGTCGGATGCCCGATCGTAGCGTCGAGGGATGACCTTGATCCACCCCGGGTGACGATTTACCACCAGCTGAACGGCGATCGTTGCCGTCGCGTCGACTTCCGGGCATCTCTCGGGTTCCTGCCGCCTCATGATCGGTCGATTTACCGGTTACCCTGCACGAAACCTTCCGGGCCACGTCACCCTGAGTGGTCAGATCGTCTCGATGACCGTGCCCCGGAAGCGACGACGATGACGCATGTTCCCGTCCGGCACCCTATGAGGATGATGGTCGACGGTCCCCGACAGTGGCATCTGTCGCCGATCCGACCAGCGGCTGCAGGCCTCGGCGGCACCCGGGACGCACGCCACGGAAGTGGACGATCAGCCAACGGACGGCCACCGGAAATCGGCTGATGAAACGCCGGGAGGTGCCGCGCGTCGAACGATCGTCGACAGGTTGACGTACTCCGCGGGAAGGTCGACGTACTCCGGGAAGGACGTACTCCGGGGAGAGAGGGGCCATGGGCGGCCTCGACCGGATCCGATCCGGGCCCTGACCGCGGGGAGGGCGGTCGGTACGGCTCGACCACCGCGCGCGAGGCATTCCGGGTCGGCGCAACTGTGGCGGAAATCATGTCAGGGCTCAGGACCGCCACTCAGGGCTCAGGACGCCGGGAGCACCACGTCCTCGGCAGTCGCGGTGAGTGAGAGACCGGTCGCGTTCGTGGATGCCTCGACGATGCGGAGATGGAATGGCAGACCGGAGATCGGGATCGGGATGGACGGCAGAAGTTCTCCGGGGACACTGAATCCGAGGTTCACAGTTCCGGTGAGCTTCACCTCACTCGGCACCAGGGTGAGCATGTTGTTCCGGACCTCGAACGTCGTGATCCCACCGACCTGCTGGGTACCCAGCACCGGCACGTTGACGGTGCCAGTCACCTCGATCTCCTTTCCCCCGTCGACCGGCTTCACCTGCACCTGCTGCCCGGCGAGGTAGGCGTTGAGGTCGTTGTAGGTCATATCCACAGTGGCCCGCACGTGATCGACGGGCACCTGCCCGACATTGTTGGTGATGGCATCACCGAGCGGTACGTGTACACCCTTCAGATTGGCCTTCACCGACGAGATCTTCGGGCCCGGCGTCGGGATGCCCTCGATCTCTACTCCGATGTTGGTGAACTTCCCGAACAGGACCTGGGTAAGGAACGGGAATCCGCCGATGCTCACGCTCTTGACCGTCGGGATGGGATCACCCGGCTTGATGTTCTCGGCCACGCCGGCCTCGACCTGCTGGCGCATCTGATCCTTGGCTATCACCACGCTGACCCGGTCGCCCACGACGAACAGGACGATCAGGGCGACCAGCGCGATGAGCAGTTTCCGGCGCCGGCGACGCGGCTTGGCGGGCACGGCGGGCGTGCCGCCGCTTGGCGCCACGGCGAATCCCTCCGGGCCTCTACCGCCCCCGCCGGCGGCGCCGGGCAGCCGATCATGGGGTCCGCCGCCCTCGCGGGCGGTGATGTTCCCCATCCCCGTGGTCCCGGGCGCCGCACCCAGGACCGCGGTGCCGTCGTAGCCACCCTGAGCGCCGGAGCCGGCCGGCGGCTCATAACCAGCCGGCGGGTCACCCCTCCGGGTCGGCGCGGCCGGCCGCGCCGGCCGGAACGAGTCCGCGGGCGGCGGTGGTCCCATCGGCCGGAAGGACTCCGCAGGCGGCGGTGGTCCCACCGGGGCGCCCGGACGGGCCGGCCTGTTCTGGTTCGCGGGCCGCGTCCCATCACCGTCCGGAGGCATCACATGGGTGCTGTCCGCAGGCTGCTGCCCATCACCGTCACGTCCGTCGTTCACCGGTCCATCTCCTGCCATGCCGCGCCGGAGCACGCCGTCGCCCTGTCGATGTCCGCCTGGCGGTTGTCCTGTGCCTGGCCCTGCCGGATCGTCGCATGCTCCGTGCCTTCCGCACGGCCGCGGGTCCGATCATCCATGCGACATCGGTGTCGGATCCCCGACTTGACCGACCAGACCGGGCAAACCAGATACCATCGGCCACCGCCCGGAGCATGATCCGCCAGCCATCACCGGCCGTCACCCATGTCACCAGCGTCACCGCCGCTACCAGCTCACACCTCCAGCGGGAGCTGCGCCACCGGAGTGTCCCGTCTAGCCGGCGCGAGCCGGAAAACGTCGCCACGCGGGGCGGCGAACGCCTGCCAGAAGTGGTCCGCGACCACCCCCGGACGTAGCGGGCCCGCAGCGTCCACCCTGCCGTCGAGAACCACCGTGCGCAGCCGGACACCCCGCGCGGCCAGCATCGGCCGTACCGCATCGGCGAGGGCGGCGAGGCCTGCCTTGCCGATCGCCAGCGCGAACCGGCCGGCCACCGGCTCGGTGCGCGATCCGGCCGTGGTCAACAGGATGGTCGCGGCCGGCCGGTCCACGAGGAGGTCTGCCGCCACCTGCACCGCGGTGAGCGCGCCCGTGACGTTCACCGCAAGAGTCTGGTTCATCGTCTCGGCCTTCACCGTGAGGGCGCCGCCGCGGATGCTGAGCTTGGCGTTGTAGACAAGCACCGTCAGCCCCCCGACGTCGGCCGCCACCCGCTGGATGGCCGTGGTGAGGGCCGGCTGGTCGGTGACGTCGGCGACGGCGCCGTGCACCGCCAGGCCGTCCTCGGCGAGCTCGTCCCTCACCCGGGTCAGCGTGTCGGCGGACCGGGAGACGACTCCCAGGGCGAACCCCTCCCGGCCAAACCGGCGCAACAGGTCGGAACCGAAGCTCGCCCCCGGTCCCACGACGACGAGGCCGCGGGTCGCCGGGGCGAACTCCGGGTCCCCGGCACGGTCCCCGGCACGGTCACGATCACGGTCGACGCCACCGCCCGGCCCGCCGGGGTAACCCGGAGCCGGCTCGCACGGTCCGGTGCTCATGGCCTCATCCTGACGGAGACGCTGTCCGGACATCCCGGGGATCGACGGAACGCCCGGCCCGGTCTTCAGGGGTGGGCCCGCTGCTCCCGGGCGGCCTCGACGGCCGCCCGGGCCCGCAGCGGCGCGCAACGGTGGTAGGCCCAGCCCAGGGCCGCACCGACGATGACCACCGGGATCAGCAGGAAGAACAGGACAACCACACAGGCGGCAATGGTCTCCACACCCTTGGCCTATCCAGGCTCCCGGGTCGACCCGATGCGCCCGGTAGTGCCTCAGGCGACGAGAACCCCGGGGTTGAGGATGCCGGCCGGGTCCAGTGTCCGTTTGACCGCCCGGAGCACCTCGATACCAAGATCGCCGATCTCGGCGCCGAGCCAGGGCCGGTGCTCCGTCCCGACCGCGTGGTGGTGGGTGATCGTGCCGCCCGTGGCGACGACCGCGTCCGTGGCCGCGGCCTTGGCCGCCCGCCAGCTCCCGATCGGGTCGTCGCCCTCGCCGCAGACGACGGTGAAGTAGAGCGAAGCCCCCGTGGCGTACAGATGAGAAATGTGGCACATGACGACCGGTGCCAGGCCGGCGGCAGCCAGCGTCATGGTGAGCGCATCTCGGACGGCCGCGTACAGCCCGGGCAGCGCCGTCCAGAATCCCGCCGTTTCCAGGGTCTCGGCGAAGATGCCCTGGTCCAGCAGCGCGTCGCGCAGGTAGGGCGCCCGGAACCGACCCTGCTCCCAGTCCTGGCCGGCCGCCGCGCCGAGCCGTTTGGCGCCCCCGGCGAGCAGGACGGCAGCGACCGCCGCGGAACGCTGTTCCACCGCGCGATCGTCGCCTTCGTAGCCGGTCACCAGGTAGCAGCCGACGGCGCCGCCCCCGCGCTCGCCGCCCGACCGGGTCGGCCGCGCGAGCCCCGCGACGGTCTCCGTCTCGTCGGACAACCGGCATACCGTCGGCCGCAGGTCGCGGGCGGCGAGTGAGCGCAGCAGCCGGGTGCCGGTCGCGAAGTCGGGCACCGACCAGGCCTCGTAGCCGCGCCGGGCCGGCAGCGGCCGGACCCGGACCACGACCTGGGTGATCACCCCGAAGGCGCCCTCGGAGCCGAGTAGCAGCTCCCGCAGGTCCGGTCCGGCGGCCGACGCCGGGGCGCGGCCGAGCTCCCAGCCGCCCACCGGCGTGGCCACCCGCAGGCCGACGACCAGGTCGTCGAACCGGCCGTAGCCCCCGGATGCCTGACCGCTGGACCTGGTCGCCGCGTAGCCACCGATAGTGGCGTACTCCCAGGACTGGGGGACGTGCCCGAGCGTGAGACCGTGCTCGGCCAGCAACGCCTCGGCCCGGGGGCCCCGCAGCCCGGCGCCGAGCTCCGCGGTGCCGGAGTCGGGATCCACCCGGCCGAGCCGGTCCAGCCGGGCGAGGTCGAGGGCGACGGCGGCACGGTCGCCACGCTCGGGCGGCGCAAGGCCGCCGACGACCGAGGTACCGCCCCCGAACGGCACGACCACGAGGTGCTCTCTGGTCGCGACCCGCAGCACGCCGAGCACCTCGTCATGATCGGCGGGCCGGACGACCGCGTCGGGCGCGGCGGAGGCATCCCCCGCCCGCAGGTGCAACAGGTCGGTCGTCGAGCGGCCCCGGCAGTACCGGATGCGCGTGACATCGTCCACCCGGACCTCGTCGTCCCCGACGACCTCCGCGAGCGCGGCCCGGGCCGGATCCGGCAGCCGCGACGCGGGCAGGCGTACCTCGGCGAGCGGGACGGGCGGGCGAGGACGGGCGGGAATGCCGAGCCGAGCCAGCAGAAGGCGGGTGGAATCGGGCAGTGGGTCATGCGCCTCGGCGGGGCCCCAGCCCCACCAGACGGATTCGGCCGGGACGATCTCACGGGCTTTCTCGTGGGCCTCGTCGGTGCTCGTCATCGGCGTGCGTACCGCCTGTCCGATCCGGTGGTGCCTCGGTAGAATCTCTTGCGAGACAGTGTGACAGCCAACGTCACCTTATCACAAGGTCTCATCCTACGATGGCACATCCCGCGCGGCGGCGCCGCTCCCCGCGCCCGTGGCGACGGGCGGGAGGGAGGGAGGGTGGGAGGGTGGATGGCTCTCGCCGGCGAGGAGGCCGTCCTCGACGCGGCCAAGGCGTCCCTGCTGGCGGTCGGGGTCCGGCGGACCACCCTGACCGAGGTAGCGCGCCGCGCCGGAGTGAGCCGGATGACCCTCTATCGACGCTGGCCGGACCTGCGCTCGCTGGTCGGTGATGTGATGACCCGCGAGTGGACCCAGGTCGTGACGGCCGCGTCGGCCATGGCCCAGGCCGGGCCGGACGGCGGGCTGCTCGACGGCGGGCTGCTCGACGATCTCGTCGAGCACATCATCGCGACGGTGGAGGCGTTCCGCACCAACCCGCTCTATCTGCGGATTATCGAGACGGATCCCGAGCTGCTGATCCCATACCTGATCGAGCGACGTGGCGCCACCCAGCAGATGATCCTGGACCTGCTGGCGAGCCAGTTCCGCACCGCCGCGGCGAACGGCGCCGTGCGGCCCGCGGACCCGTCGGCGCTGGCCCTCATGGTCCTGCTCGTCGTGCAGTCCTTCGTCCTGTCCGCCGAGGCCCTCGGCTGCGGTGTCCCCGCGGCGACCCGGACCGCCGAACTGCGCCGGCTCCTGCGCGGCTACCTCGCGCCGGAACCGGTCAAGGAGAGCACTGGGGGATCACCATGACGGTTCTGACGCTCCGGCCGACCGCGGCGACCTCGTTGAACGCCGGGCGGCGGGAACGGGAGCTGGCCGCCGTCGCGGCCGGCGGCCCGGTGGACCTGCTGGTGATTGGCGGTGGGGTCACCGGGGCCGGGGTGGCCCTGGACGCCGCCTCCCGCGGCCTGTCCGTCGTCCTCGCCGAGGCGCACGACCTCGCCTTCGGCACGAGCCGATGGAGTTCCAAGCTCGTTCACGGCGGGCTGCGTTACCTGGCCACCGGAAACGTGGCGCTGGCGCGGAAGAGCGCCGTCGAACGCGACATCCTGATGCGGCACACCGCGCCCCATCTCGTGCGGGCGCTGCCCATGCTCACCCCGCTGACCCCGGGAGTACCGCGGTCGAACGCCGCGCTGGTCCAGGCCGGGGTGTGGCTCGGCGACCTGCTGCGCCGCGGCGCGGGCACGCCCCGCGCGGTCCTGCCCGGCCCACGCCGGCTGACCGCCGTGGAGACGCTCGGGGTGGCTCCCGCGCTCCGGGAAGCCGGGCTGCGCGGCGGGGTGCTGCACTGGGACGGCCAGCTCGTTGACGACGCCCGTCTCGTCGTCGCGCTGGCC
>NZ_CDWTNB010000064.1:0-19465 GCF_977947065.1 Frankia sp. CgJB1 | reverse complement strand
CCTAGGACCACAGCACCTAGTTACGGTAATCGAATATGAGTTCGACATTGGGGGTTGTGTGATCTACACTTGATCCATGACCATCACTGCCGGCCCGGCCCTCGGGCAGCATCTGGTGCTGTTGGGTTTGGCGGTAGTGGCCGAGCAGGTCGGCGGCCTGTTGGACGCGCCGGTGTGGTCGTTGTCGGATGCCGAGTTGTACGGCGCCCTGGACGACTGTTCGGTGGAGCTGGCCCGCCTGGCCGCGGTGCGGCTCGCGCTGGTGCGGGAGGCCCACGGCCGGAACCTGGCCGTGCGGGAGGGGGCTACCAGCACCGCGGCGCTGCTGCGGGAACGGCTGCGGATCCGGCCGGGGGATGCCCAACGCCTGGTCGATCTGGCCCTGGCCGTGGACGGACCGCTGAGTGCCACCGGTGCGGCCCTGGCCGCCGGCGCGATCACGGTCGAGCAGGCGGTCGAGGTCCGCACGACGATCCGTTCCCTCCCCCGCGACCTGGACGCGCAGGTGTACACGGCGGCGGAGGCATCCCTGCTGGAGCTGGCCCGGATGTTCGACCCCCGCGAACTGGCCCGTCTTGGCCGGCACCTGCGGGAACAACTCACCCGGATCGACACCAGCCCCGGCGGCGATGACCCCGCCAACACCGGCAGCCAGAACGGCGACCGTGAGGGCGCCGACTCCGGCACGTCTCCCGGCCCCGCAGGGGGCCCGGCCGGCGATGACAACCAGAACCCGGGCAACGGCAACCAGGATTCGGGCGACGCCCCCGGGGATCGGCGCGGCCTGTGGATCATCGATCTGCCCGGGGGCACCACCCGTATCACCGGCGAACTCGACGCCGAAGCCGCCGCGCTCCTACGCAGCGCACTCGACCCGCTGGCCAAACCCCGTCCCGCCGACGACGGCACCCCGACCCCCGCACACCTGCACAGCGCCGCGCCGACGCCCTCGTCGACCTCCTTCACCGCACCCTCACCACCGCAGCTCTGCCCGTCACCGGCGGCGTGCGCCCTCACCTCACCGTCACCGTCCCCTGGACGGCACTACTCGGCCAGGGAGGTACGCCCGCCACCACCAGCTGGGGTCAACCTCTGCCGGCCAGTGTCCTGCGCCGCCTGGCCTGTGACGCCCACGGTCACCCGCGTCGTCTTCGATGCGGCGAGCGTCCCCCTCGACGTCGGACGGGCCCACCGCACCGCACCCGCGGACCTACGCCGCGCCGTCATCGCCCGAGACGTCTGCTGTTCATTCCCGGGGTGTGATCGGCCGCCGTCATGGTGCGAAGTTCACCACGTTCGTCATTGGATAGACGGTGGAAGAACCTCACTCGACAATCTGGTACTGCTGTGTGGATATCATCATAGGCTCATCCACCACCACGGCTGGATCGTCCGAATCGGCCACGATCGCCGGCCCGAATTCATCCCCCTGCCCTGGGTCGACTCCGACCAGACACCCCGACGCAACCCCTACAGCCGACATACCTCCGATCTCCTCCGTGCGGCAACAGTTGGATAGACCGGCTCCTAGCTGAAGGAAGGAAGGCCCGAGTTTGAAGGCCCAGCTCAAAAATCTCCAGAATATCTTCGCTCGCGCTGCCGTGAACAGCGCTACACGACGAGCCTGTCGTCCGACTTCCTGGAGTGGCTCGCGTGGCGCCGTCGCCTGAAGGCGATCAGCCGAGTGTGGTCGTTAAGTAACACGCTATCCATGCCGTGCGATAGCCGGACGTGCGTTCGTCTCGTTGGACGAGAGTGGGCGAATGACTCGTTTGCTCCTCGGCCCCATCCACCGGCACACCGAGGCAACGCGTGTCACTTTGTGGATGGAGGTCGACGCTGCTTGTGATGTCGAGGTCCGGGTCCCGCGTGGCGCACTCGCACGTGCGACGTTCGACCCGCCGGCTGGGCAGGCCCGTACCTTCGAGGTGGCCGGGCACCACTACGCAGTCGTCGTGGTCGAAGGCCTGACGCCGGGAGAGCCGGTTCCCTACGAGGTGTGGTTGACGGACGAGGTGTGGTTGACGGGTCCCGGGCCCGGAGGGCCGGCGGTCGGGTCCGAGCCGCCCACCGACGGCGCGGTGCGGGTCTGGCCGGAGCCGGGCAGGCCGCCGAGCCTGCTGCGTCCCGTCAAGGACGAGGGGCCCCTGCGGCTGGTCTTCGGCTCCTGCCGGGTGACCGCGCCGCAGGAGCAGCCGTACACCCTGAACGCCGATCAGGACAGCCGTGGACTCGGCACGGATGCGCTGCACGCCCTCGCCCTGGAACTGCCCGCGCACGACCCCGCCTCCTGGCCGGATGTCCTGCTTCTGCTCGGTGACCAGGTCTATGCCGATCATGTCTCCTCGCAGACGGCGGCGCGGATTCGTGACCGGCGGGATGTCACCGTCCCGCCGGGGGAGGAGATCGCCGACTTCGAGGAGTACACCTGGCTGTACCAGGAGGCGTGGTCGCAGACGGACATCCGCTGGTTACTGTCAACGGTCCCGACGGCGATGATCTTTGACGATCATGATGTGCGAGACGACTGGAACATCTCCGCGGCATGGCGTACGGAGATTAGGGCCGCGCCGTGGTGGGACGCACGCGTCACCGGCGGGATTATGGCCTACTGGCTCTACCAGCACCTCGGTAACCTGGTCCCGGCCGTCCGGGAGTGTGATCCGGTGTTCCGGGCCGTGGTCGAGGCGGGAACCCCCGCAGTGCCCGAGGGCGGGGCCGCCCCGGCTAGCGTGGCGGAGCAGGTGCTGCGTGCGTTCGCCCGACGGGCTGACGAGGCGGCAGACCACCCCGACGTGACCGCGGGGCGAACTGCCGCGGCCGATGGCCGGGTCGGTCCCCGTGCCGTCGCCCAGCCTGAGGGTGCCCAGCCTGAGGGCCACGGCGAACCGGCAGGCCGGGCGGTGCGATGGAGTTTCCGATGGGACCTCGGTCGGACCCGGCTGATCGTGATCGACTCCCGGTGTGCACGGGTGGTGTCCCCCGACGGTTCGCGGGCGATGATCGACGCCGTCGAGTGGGAGTGGGTGCGGGAACAGACCCTGCACGACGGCGAGGTGGATCACCTGTTGCTCGGCACCTCCGTCCCGTTCCTGCTGACACCGACGATCCACAACGTCGAGGCGGCCAGCGAGCTGATTGCGGGCGGGCGGTGGGGCCGACGGGCCGCGGCCGTGGCCGAGCGGGTCCGCCAGGCCCTCGACCTCGAACACTGGTCGGCCTTCGGCTCCTCCTTCGCCGCGATGGCGGAGCTGCTTCGGTCTATCTCGGCGGGGGAACGCGGTCCGGCGCCGGCCAGCGTGATCGTGCTGTCCGGTGACGTGCACCACGCCTATCTGGCCCGTGCCGACTTCCCGGCGCAGTCCGACCTCACCGCCGCGGCCACGGCGCCGAGCCCAGTGTGGCAGGCGGTGTGCTCGCCGTTCCGCAACCCGCTCGGTCCGGCGATCCGGCGGGTCGACGCGATCTCCCGGCGCGCTCCGCTAGCCGCATTCTCCGCGGCCTTCGCCCGCCTTGCCGGGGTGCGGGGCCGGTCCATCCGGTGGACGGTCACCCACGGACCCTGGTTCGACAGTCAGCTCGCCGTCCTCGAGCTCGACGGACGCGCGGCCCGGTTCCGGCTGGAGAAGACCGAGCCGGACGGCACCCCCGGCGGCCTCGATCCGGTGCTGGTGGCGGATCTCGCGCCGGCGAGGTGATCCGTGGACGGGCCGGGCGGAGAACGATCCGCGTACCTACTCGTTCCGTATACCTACTTGATATACCTACTTGATACCTACTCGTTCCGTGTCCTGGTCCTGGTCCCTGGCGTCGACTGTGACGCCGATGTCGCCCCCGAGGTCGCCCCCGATGACGGATGTCCGACAGTCGTCACGGCCGTCCCCGGTGCGGGCCACCTGACCGTCGTCGTGGCCAGGTCGCGGGGGTAGACGGTTCTGAACGTCGTACCGGTGGCCTGTTCGATCGCTGTTGCGGAAAGTGTGTTCTGGTGGGTTCCGTCGAAATGGACGCCGTTCCACGGCATGATGGTCGAACTCGCGGGTAGATTCAGGGCGGTCAACGCGGAGCGGACCAGTTCACGATCCGCACTGCCCGCGTCGTCGATTGCCTGCGCGATCGTGGTCACGGCGGTGAAGGCCTCGGCCGCATCCTCGGTCATCGGCGCCCCGAAATCGTGCAGATAGCGGTCGATTACTCTCGCGGCCAGCGGATTGGCCCGGGCGATGGGCATCGACCAGGCGACCTGACGGCTGACCCGATCGGCGAACTCGGGAACCGCGGCGAGTCGGGCGGCCTCCGCCGGGTCGCCGTACACGACAACCGCGGGTGGTATGTACCCACCATCCCGGAAAGTGTTTCCCAGAATTTCGCCCTGGCTGGGAGAAATATTCGTCAGTACAACGTCGGGTGCAGCGGTTCGCAAGGCGCCGACGGCGGCGGCCAGATCGCCGGTACCCGGCTGGCCGGTACCCGGCTGGTAGGCCACGCTCGCCACGACCGGGTAACCGGTCTCCTCGGCGAACTCTGCCACAGTCGCCTGCATATCGAGGCCGGTGGCGTCGTTGGTGTAAAGCAGGGCGACGCGTCGGCGCTCCTGGCCCGGCTGCTCGGCGTCACGCAGCAGGGACAGGAAGGTGCCGCCGTAGTCGGCCGCGTCGGGTCCGATCCGGAAGAACCAGCTCAGCCCACGTTCGGTCAGCGCCGTCAGCGGCGGGCCTCCGTTGACGAACGGGATCTGCAGGCGTTCGGCCCGCTGGCTGGCTTCCAGGGTGGCGTCCGGGGTGAACGCGCCGACGATGCCCACGACACCGTGGTTGGTCATTAAGCGTGACGTGACGTCCGCGGCCTGGCGCGGATCGCTGCTTGTGTCCAATGTCACAACAGAAAGCTGGGTCCGGCCGGATGGCCCCCAGGCACCTCTGGTCTCGTCGCCCGCCCAGCTTTCGCCGGCGTTGATGAGACGGCTGGCGAGCTCTGCTCCGCGTTGTGCGTCACGCCCCGTTTCGGGATTGCCCTGGGTCAGGGGGGCGAGCAGTCCGATCTTGACCTCGCCGGAAACTCGGGCCGGCTCGGCTTTGCCACCGCCATCGCAGGCGGCCAGCGCGACTACGGAGAGAAGCGCAAGGCCCGCGACCGTGCTTCGAAACCCGTGGATCATCGCGCTCCCCGCATGCCCGGCTCGGTGAGGAGCGAAAGCTGGCAGTGGCCAGGGGCGACACTAGTTGTTTGTCGGGCAACAACCGCAGCCGGGCTGCCCGGCAGCGCGGGTGATTGACGGGGCCGATCGTCAGGCGACCCCACCGGCGGCGGCATCGGGCGCCCACATGGCCTTTGCAGGCCAAGGCATAGTCTTTGCCGGCCGGGGCCGGGACTGGCCTGGCGGGACAGTTCCAGAGGGCGATCCGAGAGGGCGAGAGGTACGGATCTCGTGGTCCAGCCGGGAAGAAGGCGGGTCGCGACGGATGACCCGCCGGGGTCCTCTGTCGAGGGCCGGCATCGTGGCGCGGGCACACCCGGGGACCGGGAGCAGCTATCCCCGGTGCGGCGTCGGCGGCACTCGGCGGGGGCCTCGACCGCTACGGCTCCGACCGCCGCCGCGGCCATGACCGGGGCGGGGGAGTTCCGATCGCGTCCGTGGCGGCGGCCGCGCCTGCACGACCTCCCCGTGCGCGGGAAGCTCTTCGCGGCGTTGGCGGTGTCCATGGCGGCCTTCCTGGCGGTGGCGATTCTCGCCGGCGTGACCTGGCTGTCCGACGCCGCCAGCTACGGTCACGGGGTGACCGCGGCGAAACTCGGCCGGGACGTGACCGCGGCGGTGCACGAGATGCAGCTCGAGCGGGATCTCGCCGCGGGCTTCATCATGAGTGGGCGTGGCGCCAACCCGACCAGCAGGGCGCTGGCCGACCGGCTGAACACCGAGCAGCGTGTTGTGGACAAGGCGCTGACCCGTTTCCAGGCCTCGCTAAGGTCCTCCTCCGGCTGTCTCGGCCGAGGGGCCTCCCCGCTGTCCGCGCAGGTGCGGCAGAGCATCGCCGCACTGCCCGCGCTGCGCCAGGCCGTCCGGGGCGGGAAGCTGCCCATCGGCGCGATCCTGAGCGAGTACTCGACCACGATCAGCCGCCTGCTCGCCTTCGACCGCCGGATCGGGCAGGACAGGAACGACGACGAGCTCCGCTACTCCACCATGGTCCTCAATGACCTGTCGACCATCAAGGAGATCAACTCCCAGATCCGCGGTCAGCTCTACGCCACGGCACTCACCGGCCGGTTCGAGTTCGGCGCCGCCGAACGGATGTCCGGTCTCCTCGCCGAGGAACAGACGGCCGAGGACGCGTTCCGCGCCGCAGCCCGCCCCAGCGACCGGATCCGCTACGATCAGATCGTCAACGGTCAGGCGCTGCTGACGGTCAAGCGCACCCCCGACCGTGCCGTCCAGCGTCAGCGACTGCCCGACCTCGGCATCGATCCCGACCAGTGGTTCGCGGCCAGCACCACCCACATCGAGCTGCTGCGCACCGTCGAGACCGGACTGCTCGACAACGTCATCGGGTCCGCGAGCGAGCTGCGCTCCACCGCCTGGGAGCGGACCGCCATCCTCGGCGCGCTGATTATCACTATCATGGTCGGTGCGATCGTGTGGACGCTGGCGATCGCGCGCACGATGACCGGCCCCCTGCGCAGACTGCGGACGGGCGCCCTCGACGTCGCCCACGAGCGCCTTCCCCACCTGATCGAGCAGCTGCAAACCGCGTACCCGGACCAGGTCGACACGACGATCCGGTCCATCGCCATCGCCATCGACTCCCGTGACGAGATCGGCGAGGTCGCGCGCACCTTCGACGAGCTGCAG
This sequence comes from Frankia sp. CgJB1, assembly GCF_977947065.1. NCBI lineage: Bacteria > Bacillati > Actinomycetota > Actinomycetes > Frankiales > Frankiaceae > Frankia > Frankia sp. CgJB1. The sequence continues at coordinate 12,615 of NZ_CDWTNB010000064.1, read as the reverse complement.
CACGAGGCGGTGCGGCTGGCTACCGAACAGGCCGGCCTGCGGCGCAACGTCAACACCCTGTTCCTGAGCCTGTCCCGGCGCAGCCAGAGCCTCATCGAACGGCAGATCGCGCTCATCGACCGGCTGGAGGCCACCGAGGAGAACCCCCTCCAGCTGGAGAACCTGTTCAAGCTTGACCACCTGGCGACCCGGATGCGCCGCAACAGCGAGAACCTGCTCGTGCTCGCGGGGGCTGGACCGGGCCGGCGCCGGGCGGGTCCGGTACCGCTGGGTGACGTGCTGCAGGCCGCGATCGGCGAGATCGAGCAGTACGAACGGATCCAGATCATCGAGGTGCCGGAGGTGCAGGTTGCCGCCGACTCCGTCAACCACGTCGTCCACCTCGTCGCCGAGCTACTGGAGAACGCCGCCCAGTTCTCCCCGCCATACCTCGCGGTCGACCTCGCCGCGTCCCGCCTCGACGACGGCAGACTGCTCATCATCATCATCGACGACGCCGGCCTCGGGATGTCGGAGAAGGAGCTGACCGCAGCCAACCAGCGGCTGGCCGAGCCTCCGGTGTTCGACTTCTCGATCGCCCAACGCCTCGGCCTGTTCGTCGTGGCCCGCCTGGCCGCGCGGCACGACATCGCGGTGCGGCTGGCACGCTCGGATACCGGCGGGGTTTGCGCGCTCGTCCATCTGCCTGCCGTGCTGTTCGTCGCGGGCATCCCGCCTCGTGGCACCGCGCCTCGTGGCAACGGCCTAGCGGCTCCCGGTGCGACGGGCCTGAACGGTCACGGTCCTACAGGTCCTACCGGTTCTGCGGGTCCTACCGGTTCTGTGGGTCCTGTGGGTCCTGCGGGGCCTGCGGGGCCTGCGGGGTCGCTCGGCGGTCCCGATACGCTGCCGGCCGGTCTCGGCTCCTACACCTCCTACACACCGACCGAGGAGTGGTTCCGGCCGCGCGGTGTCGATCTTGGCGTCGTCGACGAGCTCGCCGACGACGCCGACTCGTCCACCGTGGCCGAGGCCGGTGGCGGGTCGCGTCTGGGCGCCGCCACGGGATCGGAGGGCGGGGCCGTCCTGCCTCCGATCGAGGAGGCGGTGGCCGCGCTCCGTCGTCGGCGCGAGCGTGGGGCGGACAGAAGGATGCGCGCCGCCGCGGCGCGGCCGCCCGAGCCCTCCGAGCCCTCCGAGGAGAAGTTCAACTGGTTCACGCGAGATCCGGCACCGTCGCGTTCCGCGGTGCGCATCCCACCCGCGTCCCTCGAGCCATCCGCGTCCCTCGAGCCACCCGCGGCCGGTGGGGCGGCGCGGTCGGGCGGGGCGGTAACCGTCGGTGGGGTATCGGGCTCGGGCGAAGCGGCGGTGAGTGACCATCCCCCCATCGGGCCAGATGGTCCCAGGACCCCCTCCGGGCTGCCGATCCGCGCCCCGCAGACCCACGGGCTCCTCGGTCCGGACCCGTTGGGCACGCCCCCGTCCAGGTCCGCGACCGCTCGCCCCCCGATGCCGGCCCCGACCTTTTCGGCTCGGCAGCGGCGCTCACGCCGGCCCCGGAACAGCAGACGGTGGCGCCCGAACGGATCCGCGGCCGCCTGAGCCGACTGTACGAAGGCGTTCACCATGCTCGTGGTGTCAAGGGAGACCCCTGACGAGCCTGGCAGCGACGGATGACCATCCGCATCCCTCCTGCCTGCGCGCGGACACCGCACTCCCTGATTCGCACCCCCTGATTCGCATAGTCTGGAGGACGCGTGACCCGCGCGGATCCCGAGAATCCCTCGCTCGACTGGCTCATCAACAACTTCGTCGACTTCGTGCCCGGTGTGGCCAATGCGATCGTCGCGTCCTCGGACGGGCATCTTCTCGCCGTCTGCACTGGTTTCCCGCGTGAGCGGGCGGAACGGCTGAGTTCCCTCGCGTCCGGTCTGTTCAGCCTGACCTTGGCCGCCGCCGACTTCGTGGACGGCGGCCACGTCACCCAGACCATCGTCGAGATGGCCCAGGGTTCGCTGCTGCTCATGGCCGTCGGGGAGGGGTCCTATCTGGCCGTGCTCGCCACCAACACCTGCGATATCGGGCTCGTAGGGTACGAGATGACGGTGCTCGTCGCCCGGACCCGGGAGGCGCTCACCCCGGCCCGCCGCGAAAATGTGTGACCAGGTGCCCACCAGGTGACATCCCCCATGACCCCATACCCCATGACCAGGTGACCAGGTGATCACGTGAACGGGGACGCGGTGGAGCCGTCGGGCGAGCTCGTGCGGCCGTACACGGCGACCCGCGGCCGGGCGCGCCCGTCCCGTCTGCTGGCGCTCGAGGCCATGGTGACCACGACACCGCTCGGCCGCGGGCGGCTGCCGGTCCTGCTTCTCGAACAGAAGTCGATCGTCGCGATGTGCGTGCAGCCTCAGTCGGTGATCGAGATCGCGGCCGAACTGCGTTTGCCTGTGGGCGTAGTCCGCGTGCTCGTCGCCGACGCGGCGGCGGACCGCCTGGTGGAGATCTCCCAGCTCACCATGCCGACGGGAGCCCCGCAGCTCGAGTTGCTCGACCGGGTACTCGCCGGCCTGCGTCGCCTTTGAGCCGGCGCGCTCTGAGCCGGCGCGGCATTCCGCGCCGCTAGGCTGGACAGAGCATCGAGCTTACGTGAAGCTTCGGATCACGCTTATTCTGTCACGTCGCCTCAGGGGACGATCGATATGATCCAAAAGCTGATGCCTCCCGTGTCCCGCCATCCGCTCACCCGCGCGCTCGTCACACGTACCCCCCTTGCCCGGGGGATCATCGATCGCTTTGTCGCCGGCCCGTCCGACGCGGACGCGGTCGCCGCGGTAGCCGGACTTGCGGACCTCGGCCTCCTGGCGACGGTGGATCTGCTCGGTGAGGACATCACCCGTGCGGAGGACGCGGCCCACACCCTGCTGGCCTACCTCGGGCTGCTCGACCTCGCCGACCGCGCGGGGATCGCCGCCGGTCTCGACGTCTCGGTGAAGCTGTCTGCGCTCGGTCAGGCCGTGCCCCGCGACGGCCGCAAGCTGTCGTACGAGAACGCCGCCGAGATCTGCGCGCGGGCAGCGGCGGCGAACGCGACGGTCACCCTGGACATGGAGGATCACACCACCACGGACTCGACGTTGGACACCCTGGTGGAGCTGCGTCGGGACTTCCCCTCCGTCGGCGCCGTCCTGCAGGCGCAGCTTCTGCGCACCGAGACGGACTGCCGTGACCTCGCCACCGCCGGGTCACGGGTGCGGCTGTGCAAGGGCGCCTACCGCGAACCGCCCGCCGTAGCCCACCAGGGACGTCCGGCTGTCGCCGCCGCGTACGCCCGCTGTCTGGGAATCTTGCTCACCGGATCGGGCTATCCCATGATTGCCACTCACGACCCCGCCCTCCTGAACCTCGCCGGCCGGTTCGCCGAGCACGTGGGACGCCTGCCCGCGACCTTCGAATACCAGTTGCTGTACGGGGTACGCCCGGTCGAGCAGTGGCGGTTGGCGTCGACCGGGGCCACGGTGCGGGTGTATGTGCCCTACGGGGCGGACTGCGTGCCGTACCTGACCCGGCGGCTGGTGGAGAGACCCACGAACCTGCTGCTCGCCGCTCGCGCGCTCCGGAGTCGGGCCTGAGATGCGGTGGGCCTGAGATGCGGGCCGGCTGAGACGCGGGCCGGCTGGACGGGGGACGGAGCGTGCGGCGGGACGAAGCAGAGCGCGTGGCGACCGGACCGGTGACGGTTCCGGTCGCGCGTAACGAACCGGTCCGTTCCTACGCCCCGGGTAGCCCGGAACGTGCTAGTCTGCGGCGGGCCCTGCTCCGGCTGGGCGGTGAGCATATCGAGCTGACCAACACGATCGGGGGACACCAGCATCTCGGCGGCGGCCCGGCCCGCGACGTCGTGCAGCCTCATGCATACCGGCGGGTGCTCGGAACGCTGCGAGAGAGCACCCACGCGGACGCGGCCGAGGCGGTCGCCGCGGCGAAGAAGGCCGCCCCCGGCTGGCGGGATCTGGGTTTCGCGGGACGGGCCGCGGTGCTCCTGCGCGCCGCGGAGGCCCTCTCCGGCCCATGGCGGGACACGTTGAACGCGGCCACCATGCTGGGCCAGTCGAAGACCTGCCAACAGGCGGAGATCGACGCCGTCTGCGAACTGATCGACTTCTGGCGGTTCAACGTGATGTTCGCCGCCGAGTTGCTGGCCGACGTGCCGGCCAGCGGGGCCGGGGAATGGAACCGGCTGGATCTGCGTCCGCTGGAGGGATTCGTCTACGCGGTCAGCCCGTTCAACTTCACCGCCATCGCCGGGAACCTGGCGACCGCGCCGGCGTTGATGGGGAACACCGTCGTCTGGAAGCCGGCTCCCACGCAGGCGTTTGCCGCGCATTTCCTGATGCGGCTGCTGGAATCGGCGGGGTTGCCGCCCGGCGTCATCAACCTCGTCGGCGGTTCGGGTGAACCGGTCAGCGACGTGGTGTTCTCCGCCCCGGATCTGGCCGGCGTTCATTTCACCGGCTCTCCCGCCGTCTTCGCCCGGCTGTGGCGGGCGGTCGGCGAGAACCTGGACGGCTACCGTTCCTATCCGCGGATCGTCGGGGAGACCGGTGGCAAGGACTTCGTGGTGGCGCATTCCTCGGCCGACGTTGACGTGCTGCGTACCGCGCTGCTGCGGGGGTCCTTCGAGTACAGCGGCCAGAAATGCTCGGCGGCCTCCCGGGCGTACCTGCCCGCAAGCCTGTGGCGGCGCCTGGACGCCGAACTCGCCGCCGCGACCGAGGCACTGTCGGTGGGGGACGTCAGCGACTTCGACCATTTCACCGGTGCGGTCATCGATGCGCGCGCCTACGATCGCCTGGCCGCCGCATGCACCCGTGCTGCCAGCGATTCGACCGTCACCGTTCTCGCCGGGGCACAGTGCGACGACGCTGTCGGCTGGTTCGTCCGGCCGACGGTGCTGCTCGGCACCGATCCCGGGCGGGAGTGGTTCACCCGCGAGCTGTTCGGCCCGATCCTGTCGGTTCACGTCTACGACGACAACCGGCCGGGGGCCTGGGACGACGTGCTGACACTGATCGACCGGACCTCGTCCTACGCGCTCACCGGTGCCGTCGTCGCGACCGACCGCTCGGCGATCGCCCGCGCCGAACACGTGCTGCGCTTCGCGGCCGGCAACTTCTACATCAATGACAAGCCGACCGGGGCCGTGGTCGGCCGGCAGCCGTTCGGCGGCGCTCGCCGTTCCGGCACCAACGACAAGGCCGGTTCCGCGCAGAACCTGCTGCGCTGGATCAGCCCACGGGTGATCAAGGAGAATCTCGCTCCGCCTGCCGACCACGTGTATCCCTACATGGGGCCCGGGGCCTTTGGCGTGACCGGCGACCGTGCGTCCGGTGGCGCGTCCGGTGGTGTCGTGGGTGGGCTGCCGGACGACTCCGCCGGGGGTCCCCCGGCCCCTGACCGCGCGCCCTGACTGCGGGCGCCCTGACTGCGCCCCGTGTCCGTGCCCCCGGAATCCGGTAAACGCGCAGACGTTTCCCTAAGAGGATCTTAGACTGATATTCCTGATTGGTCCGCTACCCCGGGAGACGGCATGTCCGGATCTACTCGCGAACGTCACATTTTGACCTTTTGCGGAAAATGCAACTGTGGTTGCCCGGAGCTCTTCGTCGACCACGAGGCTCCGGCGGAGCGGCGCATCGTGCTGACCGATGACTTCGGCCAGCGGATCCAGATGAGTGTCGAACAGCTCCAGGCCATCGTCGACGAGGCCCGTGCCGGCAGCATCACCGCACTGGTCGACGCCGAACTCGCCCTGGGCGTGAGCTGACGTGCGACGTGCCGTAACTGGACGGGAGCCTGGACGGGGGAACCCGCGGATCGGTGACACACCACCACCCGGCAGCGGCGTACGCACTGGCCCCACCACAGGCGGTGGCCGTCGTTGCCGCGGTCGCCTGCGCGTTGCTGGCGATGTTCCACGCCGGACGTCTCGCCGGCGCGCTTGTGCGAGCCCGGCGGAGGGCCGTGTACCCACCGGCCGAGATTGGGCACACGGTGGTGGCCGCGGGAATGGTCGTCATGTTCGTCGGCCCACGCTGGATGACGTCGTCGGTGGTGTTCGCCGTCGCTTATCTGGCGCTGGCCGGCGTCTTCTTCCTTCTTGTCCTGACGGACCCGACCTGCGAGCCGTCGCGGTGGTCCTGCTGCTCGATGCTCGTCATCGAGGGGTTGGCGATGGCGTACATGGCCCGAGCGGACAGGTGGCCGGTCGGTGATTCGACCGGTCTGACGAATCTGACCGACTGGTTCGCGGTGATCTTCGCTGTGGCGGTGCTGGCTGCTATCGGTGGCCCGCTGGTCCGCAGGGTCAGACCGGGCTGGGCGACCCACACGCCGCCGGTGACATCGGCCACGTCCCGACTGGTCATGGCCGGCGCGATGCTGCTGATGCTGCTCTGACGGGCGGGTGCCGGTCTACCCGCCATACTCCCGTCGGTATTCCCACCGGTGTGGCCCGAACGGGTGTGGATGGGCGTTGAATCGAGGCCATGAGCCAGCCACTCGCGACCTTCGCGGGGGGCCCCGCCGCGGGCCCCCCGTTCGCCTTGGAAGAGGGCGATCGCATGCTGCGGGTACGCCTCGACGGCGGCGAGATGTACGCCAAACAGGGAGCCATGGTGGCCTATCGCGGCCGCGTCGACTTCGCCTACAAGGGCCAGGGAGTCGGTGGATTCCTGCGGCGGGCGGTTACCGGTGAGGGCCAGGACCTGATGAGGGTCGCCGGCCACGGAAGCGTCTGGTTCGCCGAGTCCGGAAGCCACATCTCGGTCTTCACGCTCGACAACGACAGCCTGACGGTCAACGGCCGCAGCCTGCTCGCGCTGGAGTCCGGCATCCGCTACAAGGTCACCACGACGTCCGGTGGCATCGGCGCCATGATCGCCGGTGGGATCTTCAACACCGAGGTTTCCGGCAGCGGCGGCGTCGCCGTGCTGTGCCTGGGCGCTCCCCTGGTGTTGTCGACGGACGAGCCGGTCTGCGTCGACCGGGATGCCGCGGTCGCCTGGACAGCGGGCATACGTACCCGGGTGGTCTCCTCGTTCAAGATAGGCAACCTCATGGGGCGTAGCTCGGGGGAGCTCGCGCAGATCGAGTACTCCGGCCGGGGGGGATTCGTCGTCGTCCAATGTGGTGAGACGCCGGCCGCCGGGACCGCCACCGATCGCCACTGAACCGACTGCCGGAAGCGTGCCGGCAGGGGCTCGCCGGGCCGGCACGAAGTCGTCGCGGGGAAATGACGCCATGATTATGACGGTCCGTCGCACGCTTCCCGCGCGCTTCCTCCGTGCGGGATTTCTACCTTACAGTAAACCTTACCTGCATTTACGTTCAGGCGGATGTGAGGGGTGTGGGTTCAGGTTCGCTGCGAAATCCGTATCCGTGTGATGTGCTGTCCGCTGGAGGTTCCGCCTGTCGGCTCGCGCGGACCGTCGGAGGTCATCGCCGCTGGTTGAGGCGCCACGGCGGGTCGATCAAGCGGTGCGGGACGGGGCACTCCCTCGGTATGATGACGAGCGGCGTCCGGCCGGCGATGTCCGACAGGAGGTGGAGGTCATATGGTGACGCGTGGTGACGTGGAAATCATCGAAATTCTGAACAGTGTGCTGACGAACGAGCTCACGACCATCAACCAGTACTTTCTGCACAGTCGTATGCAACGTAACTGGGGATATCGGCGGATCGCCGAGCACTATTATCACGAGTCGATCGACGAGATGAAGCACGCGGATCAGCTCATCGAGCGGGTGCTGTATCTCGGCGGTCTGCCGAACCTGCAGCGTCTGCACACGCTGCGTATCGGGGAGACGGTGCCCGAGCAGCTCGAGGTGGACCGGTCCGGGGAGTTCGAGACGGTTGACCTGCTGCGCCGGGGGGTCGCACTCTGCCGGGAGCGGGGCGACGTCGGATCGGCCGTGCTCCTCGAGCGGATCCTCGTCTCCGAGGAGGAGCACATCGACTGGCTCGACGCCCAGCTGGAGCTGATCTCCCAGCTTGGTGCGGCCCATTACCTCGCCCAACAGATCCATGAGGAGTAGCGGAAGGTAATGGGCGGTGGCGAGGAATGGCGGAGTAATCCCGTTTTCGTTTCCTCGCCGTTACGCACTGTTGTTGGCGCTGCGAACGGGTCGATCCTTTGAGTGTCATGGTGTCGGGTCTCGCCATGCAAGCCCCATCCGACTGGCGATAGTGTCCAGTCGGGGGATCGCGCGGAGGATTGCAGCAGCGAAGCCGACCGTCCACAGGGTGCCGTCGAGGCGGTGCCGCGGGAGAGGAGGGGGAGGGCCGATGAGCATCGCCGGGTCCTATCCGCCCCCTCCGCTCCGGGTGGCCGCCGGCTCCACCGCACCGCCCATCTGACCTCCGAGAGCTCCGCACGGGACTCCTCGGATGAATTCCTTATGAATGGAAAGGATCGTGCGCTAGTGGCGACGTACACGCTGCCGGACCTGAACTACGACTACGGTGCTCTGGAACCGTCCATTATCGGGCAGATAGTCGAACTGCACCACGACAAGCACCACGCGACCTACGTCAAGGGTGCCAATGACACTCTTGAGAAGATCGCCGAAGCGCGCGACAAGGGCGACTTCGGTGCCATCGTGGGCCTGGAGAAGACGCTCGCCTTCAACCTTTCCGGGCATATTCTCCACTCGATCTACTGGGAGAACCTCTCGCCGGACGGCGGGGACAAGCCGGACGGTGCGCTCGGTGAGGCCATCGCCGCCGACTTCGGTTCCTTCGACGCCTTCAAGGCGCAACTGAACGCGGTGACCACCACGGTGCAGGGCTCCGGGTGGGGCGTCCTGGCCTACGACGCCACCGCGCAGCGTCTGCTCATCGAGCAGGTGTACGACCACCAGAGCAACGTCGGCGTGGGCAACACCCCGCTGCTCGTGTTCGACGCCTGGGAGCATGCCTGGTACCTGCAGTACAAGAACGTCAAGGTCGACTACGTGGCGGCCCTGTGGAACGTCGTCAACTGGGCCGACGTGGCTGCCCGTTTCGTGAAGGCCAAGGGCGCGGCGGCGGCCTGACCGTGGTGCGGGTTGGTTCCCCGACGCACAGGACCGTGCCCGGAGAACCGAAATAGTTGATCATTAAACGTGCACGAACAATGTGCGCGGATCATGACAAGGGCAGCGCCTCCGGCGGTGCCCTTGTCGTCATTTTCCGGTGTTTCGGGGCGGGGTCCACGAGGTCCGGTCACCGGCTTCGCGGCCGGCTTCCCGGCTGGCCTTGCCGCCGGTCTGGCCGACCGGACACCTTTCGGTCGACGTCACGTCAGCGTCGGGCCGGCGTGTCGTGGAGTGATATACGACACACCGTGAACGGCTTGACGGCTTCCCTTCTCGCTACGCAGGGTAGTAGACATGTTCGTGGACGTGTTCCGGCCCGATCGACGCCAGTCCGAGATCCTCCCGTCGCCGTCGTCCTGGCGACGTTGTCGCTGATCTGCCGGCGGCCCCGAGCCGAGCGATCCGTCCCGGCCGCGGGCGGCCAGCGGTCCGGCATCCTCCGCCTCCCGGTGGGCTCCTGACGTTCGCCGGCAGGCGACGTGCGGCAGGTGGTCGTTTCCCAGGGGCCGGCTCCCGAGACCGACCGCAGCGGTACCGCCGTCGAAGAACCACCCGTCGCCGCTGCTGGTCACCCCGTACGACTCGCGAGCACGGCCGCCGCGATGTCCAGGCCGCCGTTGTCCTCGCCTCGTGGCGGGCGGCAGCCGCGTGTTACTCCGGTCGCCGGGCCGTCGGACCGATCATCGGCGGGCCGGACACCTTCCCTCTCCTACTCTTCAAGCCCTCTCCGAGTCTTCAAGCCCTTTCCTAGTCTTCAAGCCCTTTCCTGGTCTCCGAGGCGAGATCAACGATTGATGTCGCCTCGACGCCGCGCCCGCGGCACGTCCGGCCCGCCTGCCGCGACGATCCGTTCCGTCCGAAGGAGATCTGGCGCCGATGCCGTCGCCGACCACTCAGTTGTCCGTCGATGATCTACGGATGGCCTCGCCCACCTCGTCCGCGGCGGGCAGGCAGTCCCGCGCCCGCGCCATCGTCGGTCCGCAGCGGGGCAGCTCCGTCGCGCCAACCGCAGGCAGGCCGGCCGCGACACCCACCGCACCCACCGTCTCTCCGGCGTCGATCGTCTCTCCGGCCTCCACTGCCGTCCCGGCCGCGATCCCGGTTCCGTTGACGCGTCGGCTCCCGGCGCCCTCTCCCGCCTCCGGCGGGGCACCCGGGGAATATGTGCGCGCGGTGGTCGCGGTGCTGCTCGGGCGCGGTGAGCAGGCCGGCCCGTTCCACCTTCTCGCCGATCGGCTCGCGCTGGACGGCTACCTGGTGACCGTCGTTCCCGACGGTGGCCGCCGGGTGCCCGCGGTGGCCGAGAACCGGGTGCCGGGCGTCCCGTTCGTCCTCCTCGGTTCCGACACGGGGGCCCTCGCGGCGCTGGCGATGGCCGCCTCCCCTGCGGTACGCCCCGACGGTGTGATCCTGGTCGGCCTGCCGCTCCTGCAGGTTCCCGTCGCGGGGGTGGCCATCGAGGAACCGTTGCCGCGTGCCCTGCCCGACCTCCCGATCCTGCTCATCCACGGTGCGCAGGACAAGGTCAGCCCGCTACCCCTGATCCGGATGACGACGCGCACCGCGTCCCGGGCGGAGCTCGTGGTCGTCCCGGGCGGCCACGATGTGCTGACGGGTCCGGGGCGTCGCAGCGTCGCCGCGCGGACCCTGCTCTTCCTGGAGTCCCTCCGCGAGGCCTGACCCCCGGCGAGCCTGCCGGCCCGGAGCCGGCAGCGGGTCGCGATCGTCGCCGCCCGCATACTCGGCACGGCCGTTCGGCCCACTCGGTGAGGGCCGAACGGCCATCCGGGCGTGACATCCGGCGGATCGGCTGGTCCGTCCCGGCAGGGCACCGTTGACGACACCGCCGCCGGACCCCTGCGGGTCCTGGCCAACCGTCGTCTACTCCCTGTTACTCTCCGTTCCCTCCGGGAGAGATCATGTTCGCCGCAGAGGTTCTGACCGCTGAGACCGCTCTGACCCCTCCCGCTCCGCCGAGTTTCCTCGGCGGGCCAACCCCCACGCTGCACACCGTGGAGACGACGACCGCGCTGCTGTTCTTCGTGGGCGAGCGGGTCTACAAGATGCCCAAACCCGTCGTGGCCGGATCCGTGGACCTGCGACGGCGGCAGGCGCGGGAAGAGGCCTGCCAGACCGAGGTGGCCCTCAACCGGCGGCTGGCGCCGGACGTGTACCTCGCCGTCGCGGACGTCCGCGACGAGGCCGACCTCCTGCGCGATCACATGGTCGTCATGCGTCGGCTGCCCGTCGCGCGCCGCCTGACGACGCTGGTCGAGCGGGGTGGGTGGGTTGATCCACAGCTGCGTGACCTCGCGCGCCGACTCGCGGCGTTCCACGAGAGCTGCGAGACCTCGGCCCGGATCGGTGCGGCGGGCAGCCTGGCGGCTATGCAGGCTCGCTGGCTGGACCTGCTGCGCGCCGTCGCGCCGTTTCGCGGCGAGGTCCTGGCCGCCGATGTCGTCGACGAGATCGAGCGACTCGCGCTGTGCTACCTCGCCGGGCGGGCTCCGCTGCTGGCTGAGCAGCGGCGGGCCGGCCGGATCCGGGACGGTCACGGCGATCTCATCGCCGACCACGTCTTCTGCCTGTCCGACGGCGTACGGGTGATCGACTGCCTGGCGTCCGACCGGCAGGGCCGGATCGGTGACGTGTTGGCCGACGCCGCGTGCCTCGCGATGGACCTGGAGCGGCTCGGCGCGCCGGACGAGGCGCGCCGGTTCCTGGCCTGGTACCGGGAGTTCTCCGCCGAGACGCATCCGGTGTCGCTGGACCATCACTCTACATTGCCTACCAGGCGGTCGTCCACGCCAAGATCGCCTGTCTGCGGCACAACCAGGGTGAGCCGGGCGCCGCCGAGCAGGCGGCGCGGTTGGCCGCGATCGCCCTCGACCACCTGCGCCGCGGCCGCGTCCGCCTCGTCCTTGAGGGGTCGATCAGCGACGAGCAGGCCATCGCCGTCTCCCGGCCCGCCGAGGATGTGGATGGCGTGGGCGTGGGCGTGGGCGTGGGCGTGGGCGTAGGTGTGGGCATGGGCGTGGGGGTAGGCGTGGAGGTGAACGGGGCCGGGGCGGAAGCGTGGGCGGGGGCGCTGTGCCGCGCGCGAGAGGCGCTGATACACGGCAAGACCGTCGTGCTGGACATCTCCTCCGCCCGTCCCGACGATCTTGTCCGGATCGCGGCGCTGGCTGAGAAGACGGCCGCGGATCTGGTGCGGTCCCGCTGACGCAGCCGATCCGGACACCCGACCCGGACCGGGAAGTGATCCGCGCTGAGGAGCGTTCCCGCTGGTTCCGGCGATACGAGCCCCCCGTCGTTGCTTAGAGTAATCGGATCGGGGTGAAGCGCGTACGCTTAGTCGCCGTGACGACTGTAACGTCGCCGCCGCCCGCGCAGAGTTGGGGAGCCCCCTCGGCCGGTCGCCGGGCGACCGCGCGTCGTCGCCGTGGCGGTGGGGAGCCCGGTGGCCCGGGCGGCCCGCGAGCGCGGTGGGGCG
>NZ_CDWTNB010000063.1:0-19788 GCF_977947065.1 Frankia sp. CgJB1 | reverse complement strand
AGAACTAGGCTGCTGGCCATGGCAGAGCTGCGTCGATCCCCAGAGCTGCGTCGATCCCCGCTGTACGACCGGCACGTCGAGCTGGGCGCGAAGATGGCCGGGTTCGGTGGCTGGGAGATGCCGATCGAGTACGCCGGCCGCGGGGTGCTCGCCGAGCACCAGGCGGTCCGCGGCGCGGTCGGGATCTTCGATGTCAGCCATCTCGGCAAGGCCAGGATCGCCGGCCCCGGCGCCGCCGCCTTCGTCAACGCCTGCCTGACCAACGACCTGCGCCGGATCGGCCCCGGCCAGGCGCAGTACACCTTGTGCTGCGAGGAGACCGGCGGGGTCGTCGACGATCTGATCGCCTACCTGTACTCCGGCGAGGAGGTCTTCCTCGTCCCGAATGCCGCGAACACCGCACAGGTCGTCGCTCGCCTTGCCGCGGCGGCGCCGGCGGGCGTGTCCGTCACCGACCTGCACACCGGGTACGGCGTGGTGGCGGTCCAGGGACCGGCCTGCGCCGACCTGCTCGGCGCCCTCGGCCTGCCCACCGGCGGGACGTACATGAGTTTCGTCGACGCGGAGTGGAAGGGCCACCCGGTGATCGTGTGCCGGTCGGGCTACACCGGAGAGCGAGGCTACGAGCTGTTGCCCCGTTGGGACGACACCCCTGCGCTGTGGGATGCGCTGTTCGCGGCAGGTGAGCCGCTCGGCGTCGTGCCGGTCGGCCTCGGCGCCCGCGACACGCTGCGGACCGAGATGGGGTATCCGCTGCATGGCCAGGACCTCTCCTTGTCGATCACGCCGGTCCAGGCCCGCTCCGGATGGGCCGTTGGCTGGGACAAGGATCGCTTCTGGGGACGCGACGCCCTGCTCGCGGAGCGGTCCGCCGGCGCCTCCCGCCTGCTGTGGGGGCTGCGGTCCACCGGCCGGGCGATTCCCCGTCCGCACATGACCGTGACCTCCGCGGCTGGTGCCACGGTCGGTGAGGTCACCAGCGGCACGTTCTCTCCGACGCTGCGCCAGGGGATCGGACTCGCCCTGCTGGACCGGTCCGTGCAGGCGGGCGACGCGGTGAACGTCGACGTCCGGGGCCGTCCGAGTCCCATGACGGTTGTCCGGCCGCCGTTCGTCGGGTCCTCGCCCAAGTAGCCCAGCCGCCGGGCAGGCCTGCCCGGCGGACTCCAGCGGGCGGCGTCCGCCGCGCTGTCAGTGCAGGCCGAGGGCGTGCAGGACGGGCGTCGGGATCGTCATGGCCATGGCGAGCAGGGTCGCCGCCGCGGTGATCTCGATAAGCCCGCCGAGGATGTCTCCGGTGATCCCGCCGAAGCGCGTGAGCAGATACCGCCGGAGCAGGAACGAGACGCCTGTCCCGACCCAGACCGCGAGGACCGCTCGCAGCGCCCGGCCGGGGTCGCCGCCGTCGAAGTCCAGCAGTCCGGCCAGCGCCGCGACGGCGCAGACAGCCAGGAAGGACAGCACCGCGTCCCGGGTCCGCACGGTTCCCGCGACCAGCGCACCGAGGCCATCCGGCCGAGCCGGCGGGATGGCGCCGGTACAGGCCAGGGTGGCCGCGAGCCTGCTGGTCATCGCGGCGACCAGAATCGACAGCGTGCCGCGATGCGCCGAGATCGTCGTGCTCAGGGCCCCGACTTGAAGCAGCACCACGAACAGGACAATGATCGCTCCGAAGGCGCCGATGGTCGACTCGCGCATGATCTCCAAGGCGCGATCCCTGCCCCGCGCTCGCCAGGCGCCGAGCCCGTCCCCGAGATCGGCCAGCCCGTCGAGATGCAGGCCCCGGGTGACCAGAGCGAGCACCGCGACGCCGACGACGGCCGGCAGCAGGGTCTGGGTGCGCTGACCGGGAACCGCCGTGACGATCCGGGTGGCGAACACCGCACTGCCGGCAAGCAGCCCCAAGGCCAGGCCGACGAAGGGTGCCAGGGCCATCGCCCGGCCCGCGAGCCGCCGGTCGGTGTGCTCCGGGCCCCGCAGCGGCAGGACGGTGAGCAGCGTGAATGCTGTTCTCGCCTCGAGCATCACGGGGCACCGGCCGCGGGGCCCGAGTCCTCCTGGCTGCCGCTGACCTCGGCTTCCCCGCCGACCTCGGCTTTCCCGCTGACACCGGCCTGGTCGAACGTCGCCATCTCGGCCAGCGTGGCCTGGGCCGCCCGCAGGAACGGAACGGCGAGGAGCGCACCGGTACCCTCCCCGAGACGCAGGCCGGCGTCGACCAGGGGGGTCAGACCGAGTGCGTCCAGTGCGATTCCCTGGGCGGGCTCGGTGGACCGGGTGCCGGCCACCCACCACTGGTTTGCTCCCGGGGCGATCCGCTCTGCGGCCAGCGCCGCCGCGCAGACGATCACACCGTCGAGGATGACCGGCGTCCGTCGCACGGCGGACTGCACCAGCAGCCCGGCCAGGGCGAGCAGATCGGCTCCACCGACGACCCGCAGCACCGAATGCGCGTCGCCGGTGAACAGCCGGCCGCGCCGCATCGCGTCCCGGATCGCGGTCGTCTTGATCATCCAGCGTTGGTCGTCGATCCCCGTCCCGCGGCCGACCACCTCGATCGGCTCCCGGTCGCACAGCAGCGCCACGATGGTGGCTGCGGGGGTTGTGTTGCCGATCCCCATCTCGCCGGGAACAAGCAGGTCCGCGCCCGCGTCGATCTCCTCGTCCGCGATGAGTCGGCCGACGGCGAACGCGGCGTCCGCCTCCGCGACCGACAGCGCATCGGTGCGGTCGATCCGTCCGCTCGACCGTCGCACCCGATAGCGCTCCGGTGCGGCCGATCCATCCACCCCGCCCGGCGTGAGGGGCCGCGCGGTGTCCACGGACACGTCCACCACGCGCACGGCGGCCTCGACCTGGCGGGCCAGCACGTTGACCGCCGCGCCGCCCGCGGCGAAGTTCGAGACCATCTGGGCGGTCACGTCGCTGGGGAAGGCGGACACCCCGGCCTGGGCGACACCGTGGTCGCCGGCGATCACGACCGCCCGGATCCGGGCGAAGGGACGGGGCGGGCAGGTCGCCTGTGCGCCGGCGAGCCAGATGGACAGATCCTCGAGCCGGCCCAGCGCCCCGGGTGGCTTGGTCAGTTCGGTCTGCCGCTGGCGAGCCGCCGCCATCGCGTCGGAGTCCAGTGAGGGAACGGCGGGAACGGCGCTGCCTGACGCATCGGGATCCACGGGATCCTTACTACCTGATCCGCTCGGTCGGCAACGCACCACATCCCCGCGAAGGTATCTCCCAGCGGTCCCCGTACCGCATGATTGTGCCGATCGGCGCGGCCGGGACGGTTGGTCCTTGCCGGCGTGGCTGGCAAAGGCCGGTTGCGGAGGCGGCGGGCTGTTGAGATCGGGTACTTTGCCGGATGTGTCAGCGCCCGCGGTGCCGGTGCCGGCCGTTCCCATCGGGGGAGCGGCGGGCGGGCACGAACGCCGGGTGTTCCTGAGCCACACCGCTGAGCTGCGTCGTTTTCCGCGGGACCGCTCGTTCGTGGCGGCGGCCGAACGTGCTGTCGCGCTGGCCGGGGACCGGGTCATCGACATGGCGTACTTCGGGGCTCGCGACGACGATCCGGCGGAGTTCTGCATCCGCGCTGTCCGCTCGTCCGATGTCTACATCGGCCTCATCGGCTTCCGTTACGGCTCCCCGGTGCCCGGCCGGCCGCAGGTCTCGTACACCGAGCTGGAGTTCGACACGGCAACCGCCGCCGGGATCCCCCGCCTGGTGTTCCTCCTCGACTACTACGCCGAGGTGCCGTTCGGAGACTTCGTCGACGACCTGCATCCCGCTCGCCAGAAGCGCTTCCGTGCCTGGCTGCGGGAATCGGGCATCATCACGACCGACTTCCGCAACGCGGGTGACCTGGAGACCGCCGTCCTCGACGCCCTGGTGAAGCTGCGGGAGAGCCAGCGCCGAGAGGCGGCCGCGGGCAGGTCGCTCCTGGCGGGGCCGTCCACCGCGGTGGACCAGGCGGTGCCGGGACGACCGCGTCGACCATGGATGGTGCCTGCGGATCGCGGCGGTGTCGTTGCCCGGCCGGCGCTCACCTCCGCGGTTCTCGCGCAGGTGCTCGCCGGGGCGACGCCCGCGGCCGACGCGGGGTCTTCCGGGGCGTCGGGGTTTTCCGGGGCGTCGGCGGGCGGGGTGATGGACGCACCGGTCGTCCTGTACGGAACGGGCGGAATCGGAAAGACGACCCTGGCTCAGCAGGTCTGTCGGCGTCCGGAGATCGCCAGGCGGTTCGGCGGTGGCGTGCTGTGGGTGACGATCGGGGAGTCGCTCGGCGGCGCGCACCTCGCCGACCGGGTCAATGATCTCAGTGAGGCGCTCTCGGGTCTTCGTCCCGCCCTCTCCGATCCCGAGCAGGCCGGTTTTCATCTCGGCACGCTGCTCGGCGACGAGCCCCGGCTTCTCATCGTCGACGACGTGTGGGAACGCGCCCAGCTCCGCCCCTTCCTGCAGGGCGGTCCGAACACGGTGCGGCTGGTCACCACGCGGCTGCGCGACCTTGCTCCCCGGGCCCGCATGGTTGAGATGCCGACCATGGCCCACGGTGAGGCGATGGCGCTGCTGCTGCGGGACGTCGGCGGTGGTGTGCCGGCGGAGGCCGCGGCGCGGCTGCTGGTCGTCACCGGTCGGTGGCCGATGCTGCTGAGCCTGGTGAACCGGACCCTGGTGCGGCACATTCGGGATGGGATGACCGTGCCGCGGGCCGTCGAGCGGGTGCTGCGTCGCCTCGAGTGGCGCGGTCCGACCGGGCTTGACGTCAGCCGGGCGGCGGACCGGAACGAGGCCGTGGAGGTGACCCTGGGGGCGAGCCTTGGGCTGCTCACCGGGCATCGGTTGGAGCGTTATCTCGAGCTCGCCGTGTTTCCCGAGGACGTCGAGATTCCCCGGGAGGTACTCGAGGCGTACTGGGGAGCCACCGGTGACCTCGATCCGGACGAGGTCGACGATCTCTGCCAGGAGCTCGCGGACCTGTCCCTGGTCGTCGCCTATCGACAGACGCCACCCTCCCTGCTCCTGCAGGATGTGCTTCGCACCTATCTGCGGGTCCGGGTCGGCCCGGCACGGCTGCGTGAACTCGACGTCCTGCTGTGCGATGCCCTCTACACCGCCTTTCTCGCCACCGGGACCGCCACCGCCGGACCGTCGCGGATGCCGGCGCCCTGGTGGCTGCTGCCCGACTCCGCCGGATACGCCTGGGCCTATCTGGTCCGTCATCTCACCGGAGCGGAACGGACCGACGAGGTCGCCGCCCTGCTGCACGACCTGCGATGGACCCTCGCCAAACTCGCCCGCCCGCACCTCGGCCCGGTGGCGCTCGAGGCTGATCTGGCCATCGCCACCTCCGCTCTGCCCACCGATCCCGTGCTGGCGGTGCTGAGCCGGACCGTCGCCCAGAGCGCGCATCTGCTGGCCCCCACCGACCCGCCGGAGGCCCTCGGCGCCGTCGTGCTCAGCCGCTTCGACGAACGGCCCGAGCTCGCGGCGGCCCGGTCGCAGCTGGACCGGTACGTCGGCGTACCTCGCCTGGCTAACCGCTGGTCCCTGCCCGACCAGCCGCATCCAGCGCTGCGTCGCGCCTTCGGTGGCGACCGGCGGTGGGTGCACGGGCTCGCCGTTGCTCCCAGCGGCGATTGGCTGGTATCGGCCGGTAGCGATGGAACGGTTCGCGTCTGGGACGTCCCGGAGGGACGATCCCGTGCCGTGTTCACGGGCCACCACGGTCCGGTGCTGGCCTGCGCGGTGGCGCCGGACGGGAGAACCATCGCCTCGGCCGGTGCCGACGGAACGGTCCGCCTATGGACCGCGCCCGATCCCGTCGACGTGCCGGATCTCGGGGATGTCCCGGCTTTCGGGGATGCCCCGGCTCTTGGGGATGCTTCTGGTCTTCGGGATGCTCGGAGTCTCGACGACGGGCAGGCGGACGGCGCCGCTCTGTCCGCCGTCACCGCCGTCACCGCCGTCACCGCCGCAGCCTCGCCGGACCGGCCCGAGCCCCGGGTGCTGACCGGGCCTGCCGGCGAGGTCAACACCTGCGCCTTCACTCCTGACGGGGCCGGGACCCTGATCCGCTGGGACGTTGTGAGCGGAGATTCTGTCTTTCAGGTCCCCGTCTCCGGCGCGGCGCTGCTGCGTGCCGGCGCCGGACGGAAGCTGGATCGCCGTCGCGGGTGACGACTCCGTCATCCGGATCTGTGATGCGACGACCGGAGCCCCGAGGTTGACCCTCACGGGCCATGCCGGATCCGTACTCTCGCTGACCGTCGCTCCAGACGGTAGCTGGCTCGGCTCGTCGGGGCAGGACGGAACAGTCCGCCGATGGTCAATGCCCGCCGGCCGGCAGGACCGCGTGATCAGCGATGGTGCCGGGTCCGTGCGGTGCGCCGCGGTCGGCCCGGATGGCCGCCTCCTGGCGACGACCAGCTGGGAGGGAGCGATCCGGCTCTGGGACGCCGAGCGCGGCACCCATCGCGCGGAGCTGGTCGGCGCCGTCGGAAGCCGCACGTGCGTGGTCTCCCCGGACGGATCATGGGTCGCCGCCGCGGGCCGCTACGGCAGCATCCGGTTGTGGGCAACCGACGTCACCCTGCCCAAGCCCGCCGCGAGTGGCCGGGACGAGGCGATGCGGGGCTGCGCCGTGGTGGTCCCCCGCGGGCGGGACGCGCCCACCCTGGTCGTCGCCTACTCCGACGACGGCACCGCGACCGCCTGGGATCTGGCCACGGGAGAGCCAGGCGCGGCGAGCAGTGGCGGTCGTGTCCAGCAGGCCCGCGGGTCGGTGGCCGCACCCGACGGTTCCTGGGCGGTCGTACCCGTGGACACGAACGCGGTCGGGCTGTGGGATCCCGTCACCGCGACGGTACAGGCCGTGCTGACGGCCGACGTCGAGATCTACGGATTCGCTGTCGACCCCACCGGTTCCTGGCTCGTCGGGGCCTGCGGGGACGGCTCGCTGCGGATGTGGGAGACCGAGGGGGGCGAGTGGCTGGCCACCTTTGCTGCCGCCACCGCCACCGCTGCCGCGTCGAGCGGTTCCGAGGATCCCCGCGGTCTGGTGGGCTCTGTTGATCAGGCGGGTCATCGCGGTCCGGTGCAGGCCTGCGCGGTCAGCCCGGACGGCAGATGGCTGGCCTCGGGCGGCAATGACCGCACCGTGCGGTTGTGGGACGTGGCGACGTTGGAGCAGCGGGCTGTGCTCACCGGCCACACCGACAACGTGCTGGGCGTGGGGATCTCCCCGGATGGCGCGCTGGTGGCCTCCGCGGGAGCCGACCACACCGTGCGGGTCTGGCGGGTGAGCGACGGCGCGGCGGTGGCGACGCTCATCGGACACGTCCACACCGTGCGCGACGCGGCCTTCTCTCCGGACGGGGCGTGGCTCGCCACCGCGGGCGGCGACGGCGCGCTGCGCATCTGGGACACCTCGACCTGGCGATGCGCCACCATGATGCGTTTCGAGGGCGCGGCCCGGTCCTGCCGGTGGCTTCCCGCGACCGAACTGGCCGGTCTCATCGTGGCCTGCTCGGCCGGGCTCTATTGCTACGACTTCCTCCCGGGAGGATTCGTCCCGTGAGGACGCTATGACCGCTCGTGCGGGAACGGTCGCAGCCGGAGGGGGATGCCCGCGACCACCTGCCACACCTCGTCGGCCTCGGCCGCGAGATCGGCGTTGAGACGGCCGAGCGCGTCGCGGAACCGGCGGCCGGCCTCGGCCGGGGGAACGACTCCGGAACCGACCTCGTCCGTGACCGCGACGACCCGGCGGCCGGTGGCCCGCCAGGCGTCAACGAGCTCCTCCGCGCGGATGCGCAACTCGTCCGGACGGTCCAGCCAGGCGCCGACCCACAGCCCCAGACCGTCGATGAGCAGCGGTGGTCCGGGAGAGCGCAACAGGGGGACCAGATCGACCGTCTCCACGGTCGTCCAGGCGGCCGGGCGCCGCCGCCGGTGTGCGGCGATCCGCTCGGACCACTCGGCGTCGGCCGGATCAGGCGGCGCCGATGTCGCGACGTAGACCACCTCCGGTTCGGCGAGCAGCCGGCGTTCGGCCTCGGCCGACTTCCCCGACCGGGCACCCCCCGTGATCAGGACCCGGTGTGGTGCCGGGAACACCGGGCGCTGCCACCGCCCTGGTGCCCGTGGTGGCTGTGCTGGCTGAGACGGCTGTGGTGGCTGCCGCCGGGCGGCCGGGACGATGTCATAGACGGTCCCGTCCGCCGGTGCCAGCGCGCCGGCGAGCTGGAGCCGGCGGGCCAGTTCGTCGCCGGGCGGGTTGCGGTGACTCAGATGAACGGCCAGTACCAGGGTGCTCGGCACCACGGCGCCGCGGCGGCGCAGCTCGGCCACGAGCTGACCGAAGGTGTCGAGGTCAAGGTGCTCGCCGAACCCCGGCCGGTCGCCGTTGTTCTCCTCCAGCAACACGACGTCGTAGGCGCGGCCGGTGATCGCCTCGAGCGTCTCCGCCGGCAGCGGCGCCGCGGTGTCGCAGCCGTACAGCAGGCGTCCACCGTCCGGCGCCGTCACGTCGTAGAGCACGGCCGGCCCGATGCTCGCGTCACCGTGCCGGGCGGCGACCGGTCGAACGAGGTAACCCCGATCGCTCGGGGACTCCTGATCCTCCGCGGATCCCCGGTCCTCCGCGGCCTGCCGATCGTCCCCGCCGAGGCGCAGGGGCCCGGGTGCCGTCGGCGTGCCCCCGGGCACCACGGCGATCAGCCGCAGCGGCGAGCCGTCCCGGTCCGGATCGGAGCGCTCCCAGCGAGCCAGGAACTCCCGGCACGCCGCCAGCGCCGCCGGCGGACCGACCACGTCGAGGGGCCGTCCCGCGGCTGTCGACCACGAGCGCCACATCAGGCTCTCGGGCCCCAGATGATCGGGATGGGCGTGGCTGATCAGCAGATAACGCAGCCCCGACAGGCGTACTCTGAGCCGGGCAGCGGTCCGGGGCACGTCGGGACCACAGTCGATCAGCAGGGCGTCGTCGATCAGAACGGCCGTCTGCCCGCGTACTTCGTGTTCCCTGGCCCAGGCACAGGATGCGCAGTCGCACCACGGGTTGGGCCAGCCGTCCGCCGAGCCGGTGCCGAGCAGCGTCACCTTCATCGTGTTCCGTCTCCCGGATCCCGTTGCGCCCCGGATCCCCCGGGGTCTCCGCCTCTCCGGGTTCTCAAGCCTGCCAGGCTCCGTGGCCTCCGGAACCTCAGACGTGCGGGTGGCGCTTGCGCTCCCACAGGGTCATGAGGGTGAGCACCACCGCCAGCAGGAAGATCGCCGCGAAGGTGACGAGCGCGGTGGCCCACCAGGTCAGGGGCGCGTCCTCGTGTTCCACGGACTCGGCCACGATGGCCGCTGCGTTGTAGACGGTCGTTCCCACGCGGGTTCTTCCTCCTTGTACCGACGTACTGCTCACGCAGACGTGCCTGTCGTGCGGACCTGCCTTCGACGCGGCTGTGCTCACCGTGCGGACCTCCGCCGGCTCTCGCGACCGGCGATGACCGGTGACGCCGGCTTCGCGATCGTGGTGGTCGCGGTGCCGTCCGGGCATCCACCAGAACTGACGTTACCGGCGTTCACGACATCTTGGCGCCGGTATCGCCGACCGCGCCAGTAGCACGGGCCGACCGGACCCGGGCCCGCGGGCCGGTCGACCAGTGCCACGATGGATCATCGGCCCTGGGGTGGGGTCGGGAGTCCCGCGTCGGCTGGGTGCACGCGGTTGGATGGGGCGACCGGCCGGCGCACTGGCCGATCACGGCCGGCGGTTCCAGCGCGGGCCGCCCGGGTGGGAAGGACACACTCATGACCTGGACCTGGCGCTACGAAGGCGATGACGGCACCATCACGATGGTCGGCGGGGACTCGACCTCCGAGTCGTTCACCAGCCAGGGAGACGCTGAGACGTGGCTCGGGGAGACCTGGCGTGACCTGCTCGATGCGGGGGTGGCGCAGGTGACGCTCCTCGATGCCGGCCGTCGCATCTACGGGCCGATGAGCCTGCGCCCGGTGACCTGAGCCGCCTCCGCCCGTGCCGGTCCCGACCGGTGCCGGTCCCGATTCGTGCCGACCGAACTACCTCTTGACGAGAGGTCTCGGCTAACGGCGTTAGCTGGCAGTGTTGGCTAGCGGCGTCGGCCTGTCCGGTGTGGTCCGGCCGGCCGAACCATCGAGATCGCTTAGGCCGGCGCCGGGCCGCTCCGGTTGGCAGAGAGGGTGCAGATCTTGACCGAGCACAACAACCCGTCCACTCCGGCTGAAGCGCATTACCTCGCCCCCGGATGGTTCACTCGTAACGTGGCCAACCGCGCCGTCGCGGCGTTGACCCGGGCGGGGATCAGCCTCCTGGGCAGCCGGATCCTCGAGGTACGCGGCCGGATCAGCGGCGAGCCGCGCCGGACCCCGGTGAACCTGCTCATCTTCGACGGGCAGCAGTACCTGGTCTCGGCGCGAGGGCATGGCCAGTGGGTGCGTAATCTGCGCGTGGCCCAGGGCGAGCTGTACCTGCTGCGTGGCCGGTCGCGCACGCGTTACTCCGCGATCGAGCTGGATCCGGCGGCGAGCGTCGCCGTGCTGCGGGCCTACCTGCGGCGGTGGAAGGCCGAGGTCGGCGCCTTCTTCGACGGGGTCGGGCCGGGCTCGTCCGATGAGGAGATCCGTCGGATCGCGCCCCGCCATCCCGTCTTCGTGATCACGCCGGCGTGAACACAGGGACGGCAACCTCACCGGTGCGGGCGGAATCCGGGTCGGCGCCGGCGCGGGGAGCACGGTCGGTGGCGGAGGTGCGGCCGGCCGGCGAGCTGCCGTTGCCCAGGATCGCGCCCCGCCCGGTCCTGGGCCCCGTCTCGCCGCGGGTCATCGAGATCATCACGGTCGCGCGAGGGGTGCTGGAGACCGAGGGGGCGGGGGCGCTGACGATGCGCCGGATCGGTGATCTCCTCGGTATCCGGGCGCCGTCGCTGTACAAGCATCTCGCGGGCAAGCCGCAGCTCGAGGCCAAGCTGATCGAGACCATGCTCATGGAGATCGGGGAGTTGCTCCACGACGTGGTCGACCGCAGCGGTTCCGCGGAGGTGGTCCCGGCCCTGCTGGCCGCGTACCGGGGCTATGCCCGAACCCATCCGAACCTCTACCGCCTGGTCACCGCCGATTCGCTGAACCGTCGGCTACTGAGCGCCGACGTCGAGGACTGGGCGGGGGAGCCGTTCTACCGGGCGGCCGGGGAACCCTATCTCGCGCAAGCCCTGTGGGCCGCCGCGCACGGCATGATGATCCTCGAACTGGACGGCCGCTACCTGCCAGGAGCCGATCTCGACCGGACCTGGCAGGCGCTGGCCTCCGCTTTCCGCCGAACCGACCCGGCCGACGACCAACCTGGCTGATCCGATCCGATTCGATCCGGGGCAGCCGGCGGGCCCGGGGCCAGGCCCGGGTCAGGCCCGGGTGACGACCTTGGCGAGCACGTCGTCGATCCGATCGAGCAGCACCGCGTCGAGCGTCACGCCGGCAGCCTTGACGTTCTCCCGTACCTGCTCCGGCCGGGATGCGCCGATGATCGCTGAGGCGACGTTGTCGTTCTGCAGCACCCAGGCGACGGCGAGCTGCGCCATCGACAGCCCGGCGTCCGCGGCGATCGGCCGCAGCTCCTGCACCGCGGTCAGCACGTCGTCGCGCAGCAGCCGGGAGATGAAGGTGGAACCGGTTCCACCGGTGGCCCGGCTGCCGGTCGGCGGTGGCTGACCGGGCAGGTACTTGCCGGTGAGCACGCCCTGGGCGATCGGCGACCAGACGATCTGGGAGATCCCGGCCTTCCGGCTGACGGGCACGATGTCGGCCTCGATGGTCCGCCACAGCATCGAGTACTGCGGCTGGTTGGAGATGATGCGGTCCAGCCCCAGCTCGCCGGCCAGCCGGACGGCGTCGCTGATCTGCTCGGCGCTCCACTCGGACACGCCGACGTAGAGCACTTTGCCGGCGCGGACGAGGTCATCGAAGGCCCGCAGGGTCTCCTCGACCGGCACCGTTGGGTCGTACCGGTGTGCCTGGTAGAGGTCGAGGTGGTCGGTGCGCAGACGGCGCAGCGAGGCGTGCGCGGACTCGATGATGTGCTTGCGACCGAGGCCCTTGTCGTTCTCGCCCGGGCCGGTGGGCCAGTAGACCTTGGTGAACAGCTCGTAGGACTCCCGGCGCACGCCCTGCAGCGCCTCGCCCAGGACGCTCTCGGCGCGGGTACCGGCGTAGACGTCCGCGGTGTCGAATGTGGTGATGCCCTCGTCGAGGGCGGCACGCACACAGGCGGTCGCCGCATCCGCCTCGATCTGGTCACCATGGGTGATCCAGTTGCCGTAGGAGATCTCACTGACCGACAGGCCGCTGCGCCCGAGACGTCGATGCTTCACGTGACGACCTTAGCCGTCGGCCCTGACTGTCGATCAGGGGCGCGGGCCGGAGCGGGAGACCCGCGGGCGGGGGAGTCGCCAGCGCCGCGGCAGTAGCGCGCGCTGCACGGCGTAGGCCCGCACCCGCACCCGGGAGTCCGGGTACTTCTCCGCGACGCGCCGGCTCACCTGCCAGGAGAGCAGGAGCGAGTCGATGACGACCGCGACGATCCCGAGCAGCATCAGCAGGGTCGCGGCCAGCTTGATCGATGCGTTCGGGACCAATCCGCCGACGAAGTAGACGATGGCGATCGGCAGGAAGAACGACCCGACGTTGATCCGCGTGTCCACGAAGTCGCGGGCCAGCACGCGCTCGGGCGCGCGTTCACGCGGTGGCAGCCGGCTGACGTCGCCGGACATCATCGCCGCGCGGTACTCCTGGCTCTGCCTGCGTCGCGCGGCCCGCGCCTCCTGCTTGTTCGCCGGGGCGCCGAGCGCCCCACCGGGCTTCGTACGGGCGGCCCGCGCCTCCGCCCGGCGGGGCGTGGGTCGGCCCTTGGCCGCCGTGCGCCGCGGATCGGCGACCTTCTCCTGTTCGGCCCTCTCCACCTGCTCGGCGATCGGATCCCCGGCGATGGGACCGGAGCCGGCATCGGAGCCGGCGGAGCCGCGTCGTTTCAGCAGAGCCATCAGGGCAGCGCCAACATCTGGTCGAGAGCCTTCCGGGCATAGGTGGCCATGTCCGGGTCAACGGTGATGCGGTTCACCGTCTCACCCCGCACGAGGGACTCCAGCGCCCACACGAGGTGGGGCATGTCGATCCGGTTCATGGTGGAACAGAAACACACCGTACGGTCCAGGAAGACCACGGTCTGGTCAGGGTGCCTCGTCGCCAGCCGCTGCACCAGGTTCAGCTCGGTACCGATCGCGAACGCCGATCCGGCGGGAGCGGCATCGACGACCGAGATGATGTACTCGGTCGAGCCGACGAGGTCGGCCGCGGTGACGACCTCCCGCCGGCACTCCGGGTGGGCGAGCACCGTCACCCCGGGGATCCGGCGGCGGACTTCGTCGACACTATCGCGGGTGAACCGGCCGTGTACCGAGCAGTGACCCCGCCAGAGGATCATCTTCGCCTCGCGCAGCTGCCGGCTGGTCAGTCCTCCCGAGGGCTTGCGGGGGTCGTAGACGACGCAGTCCTGCTCGCTCATCCCCAGCTCCCCGATGGCGGTGTTGCGGCCGAGGTGCTGGTCCGGCAGGAAGAGCACCCGGGCGCCCCCGCGCTCGCCGAAGGCCCACTCCAGCGCGCGCCTGGCGTTCGACGACGTGCAGATCGTCCCGTCGTGGCGCCCGGTGAACGCCTTGATCGCGGCCGAGGAGTTCATGTAGCTCACTGGAACGGTGCCGGCGGCGACTCCCGCGTCGAGCAGATCGTCCCAGGCCTGCTCGACCTGCTCGGCTGTGGCCATGTCCGCCATCGAGCAGCCGGCGGCAAGGTCCGGCAGGATCACCTGCTGGTGCGCGCCGGTAAGGATGTCGGCGCTTTCCGCCATGAAGTGCACGCCGCAGAAGACGATCGCCTCGGCCTGCGGCCGCGCGGCGGCCTGCTGGGCCAGCTTGAACGAGTCGCCGGTCACGTCGGCGAAAGCGATGACCTCGTCGCGTTGGTAGTGGTGCCCGAGGATGAACGCCCGATCACCCAGCGCCCGCTTCGCCGCCGCGGCGCGGGCTGTGAGGGTCGGATCGGCCGCCGGGGGGAGTTCACCCGGACAGTCCACGCCACGCTCGCTGGCCGGGTCGGCCTGGCGTCCGAGTAGCAGCAGAGCCAGCGGTGACGGAGTCACACCGACCCGGTCGAGGGCCGGGTCGCGAGCAGGGATCGGGTCGCGCCGCAGGGCCGGGTTGGTGGTCATGGCACTCCTCCGGTCGACCGGCCCTCGGCCTGGCCGCCTCGTCGTCCGCGGCGGCCGATCGAACGATCCCGCCGGACCCGTCCACGAATGGTCGATGAGACTCTAACTCTCGGCGCCATCGTATGCCGAGCTCTTCGTGGTCAGCTGGCGGCCAGACGAAGGTCACTAACGTGAACGGGAGTGACCACCGTCTCCAAGCATGGTCGGGATCTCGACGTGGTTGGCCCGCGCCGGCATCGCTACCATAGGAAGCGGATCCCGGCCGACGGTGTTGGGCATGGATGTCGGCACAGTGGCAGTGCCGTGCCCGGGGGGTGTGCGCCGGATGGTCGGCGGCGCCCTGCGTACAAGTCAACCGGAACTAGTGGCCTGGCTTGCCAGGCACGTCCACCAAGGGCAGGAGTAGTCCCTATGACCGTTCAGGACACCACGGCACCCGCGACGCAGTCCTCGAGCGTCGTCCTCACCGACACCGCCGCAGGCAAGGTGAAGACCCTGCTTGAGCAGGAGAGTCGGGATGACCTCAAGCTGCGTATCGCGGTGCAGCCCGGAGGCTGCTCGGGCATGCGCTACCAGCTGTTCTTCGACGAGCGGTCCCTCGACGGCGACACCGTCCTCGACTTCTCCGGTGTCAAGGTGGCGGTGGACCGGATGAGTGCCCCGTACCTCGGCGGGGCGACGATCGACTTCGTCGACACGATCGAGAAGCAGGGTTTCACCATCGATAACCCGAACGCCCAGGGTTCCTGCGCCTGCGGCGACTCGTTCCACTGATGCGCTGAGCACCGGGCCGCACCTCCTGCTCGGGCCGCGTCTCGGCGCGAGCCCCGGGGTGCGGTTCGGTGACCGGTTGATCAGACCGGAACGTTCGGGAAAGCCCGGTCCGACCTTTGTTCGTCGGACCGGGCTCTCCCGCATGTGTTGTGTCGGTGTCCGCTTGTGTCGGTATCCGTCGTTTCCATTGCCTGCGGGTCCATTGCCTGCGGGCCGCCGGAATCACGGGACACCGCGATCTGACGCCTCCGTAATGACGCGCGTGAACCAGCGCGAGCCGGTGGTTCCGGGCTTCGGGGCAGGCCGGTAAGCTCCTTGATCGTGCGTATCGCCGTGACTGGTTCCATCGCCTCCGACCACCTCATGCGCTTTCCTGGAAGGTTCGCCGAGCAGTTGCTCGCCGACCAGCTTGAGCGGGTCTCGCTGTCCTTCCTCGTCGACGAGCTCGTGATCCGGCGGGGCGGAGTGGCGGCCAACATCGCCTTCGGCCTGGGCCGGCTGGGCCTGCGCCCGATCCTCGTCGGCGCGGTCGGCGAGGACTTCGCCGACTACCGTTCCTGGCTCGACCGGCACGGCGTGGACACCGCCTCCGTGCGGGTCAGCGAGATCGCGCACACCGCGCGGTTCGTCTGCACCACCGACGAGGACCTCAACCAGATCGCGTCCTTCTACCCGGGTGCGATGAGTGAGGCCGCCGACATCGAGCTGAGGCCGATCGCCGAGCGGTTCGGCGGCCTGGACATGGTGATCGTCAGCCCCAACGACCCCGGGGCGATGCTGCGCCACAGCGAGGAATGCCGGCAGCGGGGATATCCGTTCGCGGCGGACATCTCCCAGCAGCTCGCGATCATGGAGGGCCCGCAGATCCGCGAGCTCGTCGTCGGTGCGGCCTACCTGTTCTGTAACGAGTACGAGAAGGCGCTGCTCGCCAGCAAGACCGGCTGGTCGGACGAGGAGATCCTGGCCAGGGTCGGCGTCCGGGTGACCACGCACGGCAAGGATGGTGCGGTCATCGAGGCCCCGGAGAGCGACCCCATCCGGGTCCCGGTCGTTCCCGCCCGCGTCACCCCGGATCCCACCGGAGTCGGGGACGCCTTCCGGGCTGGGTTCTTCGCTGGCCGGTCCTGGGACCTCTCGCTCGAACGCTCCGCCCAGGTCGGCTCCCTGCTCGCCACCCTGGTCCTGGAGACGATCGGCACCCAGGAGTACACGGTGGAGCCGTCGGAGGTGCTTAAGCGTCTCACCGAGGCCTACGGTTCCGACGCCGCCACCGAGATCGCCGAGCATTTGCCAACAATCTGAGCCAGAAGATTATACAAGCCGCCGGATGACGAACGCCTCCCCGCCCTCCGGGAGCGGGGAGACGCCCACCAGCTCCTGACCCCGCAGCCGGCACCAGGCCACGACGTCCGCGCCGGCGGCGGGATCGTCGGCCCAGAGCGTGATGGTGCCGGTCACCGGAATCCCGCCGAAGGCGCGGGCCAGATCGATGATCGGCAGCGGGCAGCGCCGTCCTCGCGAGTCGACCGTGTGCGGCTGTTCCGTCATCGGATTGTCGGCGTCAAAGCCCGGCGGCGCCCAGCCGGTCCCGCACGGCGCGCACGGCCGCGGGCAGCGCTGTCAGCAGGGCGTCGAGGTCGGCCCGGGTCGACTCGCGGCCGAAGGAGATCCGCAGGTTGCCGTGCGTCAACGCGCCCATGGCGACCAGGACATGGCTCGGGGCCAGGGTGTCGGATGTGCAGCTCGACCCGGAGCTCACGGCGATTCCGGCCCGGTCGAGCTCGGTCAGCAGTGCCTCGCCCTCGACGTAGAGGCAGGAGAACGCGCTGATGTGCGGAACCGTCGCTGCCTGGTCCGGGTCGCCGAGTAGTTCCACGCCGTCGACGAGTTCGGGCAGCCGGCGGCGCAGCTCGGCCACGTAGCCGGCGAGCCGGGGCGCCTCCGCGGCGAGTTCACCCGCCCGGGCGCTCAGCGCCGTGGC
This sequence comes from Frankia sp. CgJB1, assembly GCF_977947065.1. Classification (NCBI taxonomy): domain Bacteria; kingdom Bacillati; phylum Actinomycetota; class Actinomycetes; order Frankiales; family Frankiaceae; genus Frankia; species Frankia sp. CgJB1. Next base: position 2,746 of record NZ_CDWTNB010000063.1, on the reverse strand, counting down.
GGCGGCGACGACGGCGGGGACGTTCGGATAGCCCGCAACCCGATCGCCCTCCCGCTCGTCGACGGGACCGGGACTGCGCCAGCGGGTCCCGGTGCGCACGGCGAGAACGCCCACCCCGGGTGGTCCGCCGAACTTGTGGGCACTCGCGGTGAGCAGATCCACCCCGAGGTCGGCCAGGTCGACGGGGATGTGGCCGACTGTCACGGCGGCATCGGTGTGCAGCGGTACCCCGGCGGCGCGCATCCGTTCGGCGACCTCGGCGACCGGCTGGATGGTCCCGACCTCATGGTTGGCGTGCTGGAGGCTGGCGACGGCGGTACCGGCGACGGGGGTGAAGCCGGCGGGGTCGATCCGGCCGAGATGATCCACACCGACCCTGACGACCCGTCCACCGGCCTGTTCATGCCGCTGCGCAGCGTGCAGGACGCTGGAGTGCTCGACCGCGCTGACCATGACGACGTCACCCGCGCGCCGCCGTGCCGCCGCCGTGCCCAGCAGGGCCAGATGCGCCGCCGCCGACCCGCTCGCGGGAAAACTGATCTCGTCCGGCCGGGCCCCGAGTACGCTCGCGACGGTCTCGCGCGCCGCGTCGAGCAGCATGCGCGCCCGGCGGCCCTCCCGATACAACCGTGCCGGGTCGGCCCAGCCATCCTGAAGGGCCATTAGCAGAGTCTCGCGCGCGGCAGGGTGCAGCGGCGTGGTCGACGCGTGGTCGAGATAGGCCGGCACCTGTGAAACGGTACGCCGTGAACGGCCGGGAGGGGCGTGCGTCACAGGCGCTGACGGGGGCCTGAGGCGAGAAGGTTCGCGGCCGCTGAGATACGCTGCTGCCGCACCATCTACAGCGTGTCGAAGACAGCATGTCGTCCGGTTGGATCGGCGGGGCGACATGGCGTTTCCAGGGGGTCTCGCGCGCGGGGACGAACGCTGTCCGCCCCCGCGGCCGCGGCCCGCTCGTCGTGGGAGGCAGGACCTGGTGAGGAGATCCTTCGGTCGGACCCGGCCGTCGCTCGCGGATGTCGAGGACACGCCGACGACGCCGGCTGGCTCCGACACACGCGCAGCCGCGGTGTCCGCGGTCGGTGTGCACGGGACGCGGCACATCCGGCCGCTTCGGCGTGTCCTGCGTCTCAGTGCCGCGCTCGCTGTCGTGGGGATCATGGCGACCGCCTGCGACAGGCCCACATTCGGCTATCCCGAGGGCGTGACGAACCACACGCCGCGCCTTCTCAACATCTGGCAGGGTTCGGCGATCGCGGCGCTCGCCGTCGGTGTGCTCGTCTGGGGAATGATCTTTTACGCGGTCATCGCCTTCCGGAAACGCAGCGACCTACTTCCCCGCCAGGTGCGCTACAACCTGCCGGTCGAGGTGCTCTACACCGTCGTGCCGGTGGTGATCGTGGCCGGGCTGTTCTTCTACACGGCCCGGGACGAGACCGAGGTCACCAAGCTTTCGTCGAAGCCCGACGTCACCGTCGACGTGATCGCCTTCCGGTGGAACTGGCAGTTCAAGTACCTCGACACCGGATCCGGCCGGCAGGGTGCCAACCCGATCGAGGTCACCGGTCGCCCCGGTGAGCCGGCGGTGCTCGTGCTGCCGCAGAACCGCTCGATCCGTTTCGTGGAGAGCTCGCCGGACGTCATCCACTCGTTCTGGGTGCCGGAGTTCCTGTTCAAGCGGGACGTCATCCCCGGCCGGGTGAACCAGTTCGAACTGACCGTCACGAAGACCGGCACCTTCATCGGTCGATGCGCCGAACTGTGCGGGACGGACCACGACCGGATGAACTTCTATGTGAAGGTCGTGCCGCAGGCCGAGTACGACACGTTCATCGCGGACCGGGAGAACGCGGTGATCTCGGCGACGCCGGCCGCGTCGACGACCGGGACCGCCGCCACCACCGCAACCACCGGGAGTGGACAGTGACCCTCGTACAAGAACCGGGTGTCGGGCACGCCGACTCCCCGGCCCCCCACATCCCCCGGCGGACGAACCTGCTCGGCTATCTGCGGACGACGTCCCACAAGGACATCGCCGTCATGTACTTCGTCACGTCGTTCGTGTTCTTCATCGTCGCCGGCCTCATGGCCATCATGATCCGGGCGGAACTCGCCCGCCCGGGGCTGCAGTACTTCTCCAACGAGCAGTACAACCAGCTGTTCACGATGCACGGCACGCTGATGCTGCTCATGTTCGCGACCCCGATCGCCTTCGCGTTCGGGAACTTCCTAGTGCCGCTGCAGATCGGCGCGCCGGACGTGGCGTTCCCGCGGCTGAACGCGCTGTCCTACTGGTTCTTCCTGTTCGGCAGCCTGACGGTGATCTTCGGGTTCCTGACCCCGAACGGGTCGGCGTCCTTCGGCTGGTTCGCCTACTCGCCGCTGAACAACGGGGTGTACTCGCCGGGGGCCGGGTCGGACCTGTGGATCCTGGGGCTGACGGTGTCTGGTCTGGGCACCATCCTCGGCGCCGTCAACATGATCACAACGATCCTGACGATGCGGGCCCCGGGCATGACGATGTTCCGGCTGCCGATCTTCTGCTGGAACTTCCTGGTGACCTCGATCCTCGTGCTGGTCGCCTTCCCCGTGCTCGCCGCGGCGCTGCTCGCCCTGGAGGCCGACCGGCGCTTCGGCGCGCACGTGTTCGATACCGCCAACGGCGGCGCGCTGCTCTGGCAGCACCTGTTCTGGTTCTTCGGCCACCCCGAGGTCTACATCCTCGCCCTGCCGTTCTTCGGCGTCG
>NZ_CDWTNB010000062.1:0-19904 GCF_977947065.1 Frankia sp. CgJB1 | reverse complement strand
ACCAGCCCGGTCCTGGCCCACGACGCCAGCAGCGGCCGGCCGGCCTTCTTCCCCTCGTAGGTATAGGCCACGCCGCGCTTCGTGCGGCCGAAGACCTCGACGTCCGAGGAGTCCAGGTCCAGCGTCGGCCGACCCGTGACCAGCTCGGCCCGGCGCTGCGCGGGTAACCGGGCCGCCAGCCTCGCCGCCGTCCGCGACGGCGCGAACGGCCCGCCGCCAGCAGCCCGCCCGCCTCGTCCAGACGCAGCCGGTCCAGCCCGGACAGCGTCGCCTGCCCTGTCAGCTGCGCCGTGGCCAACCCGACCAGCAACTCCCCGGCCGACAGTCCCCGCGCCCGCTGCTTGACCGGCCCGACCCGCTCGTCGAGCGTCTCGACGACCCCGAGCCGATCCACCAGTTCGCTCACCGCCGCCAAGCCGGCCAACCCGGTCAGCGACCGGTCCGCCGGCCCGACCCGAACCCGCAGGGCCCGTTTCCGCGGCCCGGTCGATCTGCGTAGTCTCTTCACCCGGCGGGTGCCTCTCGTCAGGACGTCATCGGTTGGTGGTGGTAACCCCGATTCTTCCTGCACGGCAGGCACCCGCTCACGTTCCAACGATCTACGAACCCCCAACATCACCAGCTACTGGCGGATCTAGGTCAGACCGTCGTGGCTATGAAAGATTCCATCGCATCGCTTACCGGCTACCCGGGAATCACCGCTGGATTCGTCGCTCGAATACGGTCGCACCAGGAGGAACTGCCGGTCTTCAGGGACTGTTAGCGGCGCGGGCCGCGGTCGCTTCGAGGATAACCGCGGGATCGGTTCTCCTCCCGGAGAATCCGGTGCTGGCCCACCTGACGTACCGCGGCCTGGTCGATAGGGGAAGCCGGGTCGTTTCGCGACGACACCCTCCAGTCCGGCGGCGCCGGCTGCCAAGATCTCCTGGATCGCCCCACCAGCTCCTCCGGCGGGCTCAGTTCTCTCCGGCCGGTCAGGCCTGCCAGCATGGCCCGCTGTTCGAAGCGGGGCAGCCCGGTCGTCTGGTGCCCATCTTCGCCTGCTTCGACCAGGTGTCCGATGATGCCGCTGAGTGCCGGTTCTGCGCCGAGGTGTAGAAATGCGCGGTCTGCCCAGGACAGTCCCGGTGCGTACTCCTCGGCCGTGAAGGCGGTGGCGCGGGTGCCCCGGGCTCCGGAATCGGGGGGTTATGCCGGACTCATCCGCTCTTGATGTCCTGATCGGGCTCGCGCTGCTCTTTGCCGCGTTCAGCCTCGCCGTCTCCCGGATCAACGAGGCCGTGCTCGCTCTGTTCCGCTACCCGGGGCGCCAGCTGGAGGCCGAGCTGCGACGGCTGCTCGGCGGTGACCGGCCCGCCGAACCGTCCGATCCGGGGGCGGACCCGCCCGCGGATCGTCCGGACCTCGTCGCCGAACTGTTGGGCGGGCCGCTTTTGGCCATGCGCGCCACCGGCCGCGACACCTCCCTGCCGGCTATGGCCGACCATCCGCCGGTTTCCGGGACCTGGGGCTCGGTGCGCCGCGCGCACACACTGCGGTTGCCGTCCTACCTGCCGTCCACCGCCTTCGCTCAGGCGCTGCTGGACCGGGTCGACCCGCCCGCCCGGGCCATGCTGTCCCAGCTCCGCCCGGACACCCTGCCCGACCACGTCTCCGACGAGGCCAGGGCCGTGTACCGGCGGGCCTACGACGGTGCCCGGCATGTGGCCCTCGAGGAGAGGTCCGCCCAGGCCCTGTACGACGCGATGCCCGTGGATCACCCCACCGGGCAGGTCGTGGCCGCTGCGCTAGTCGCCGCCACCAAGGCCGGAGCCGTGGGAACGGTGGAGGACGGGCTCGCCGCGATGCCCCCTCCCCGGTGAAGACCGCGATGACCACGGCGATAGTCCAGGCCGGCGGGGACCGCGAGAAGGTCGTCCTCGAGCTGGCCCGGTGGTACGACGACGCGATGGACCGCCTGTCCGGGTGGTACAAGCGGCGCATCGCCGTCTTCCTGCTCGGCTACGCGGTCCTGCTGTCCGTCCTGTTCAACCTCGACGCGATCGGGCTCGCGCGGGCGTTCTGGCAGGACGGCACCGTGCGGCAGGCGGCCGTGACCGCGGCCCAGGCCGAGGTGGGTTCATCCGGCGAGGCGGCCGGGGGCTCCGCCGGGGATTCCGCCTCCGGCACCCGCCTCACCTCCGACCAGCCCACGGTGGGGGACGCCACGGAACAGATGATCAAGACGGTGCGCGACGCCTCGGGGCTCGCCTTCCCGATCGGCTGGGTCCACAACTCCGCGGGCCGCGACGACCCACGGGAGGTTCCCGACTCCGTCGAGGGCTGGCTCCTGAAAATCGCCGGCATCGCGATCGCCTGCTTCGCGTTCACCGCCGGCGCCCCCCTTCTGGTTCGACCTGCTTGGCAGACTGGTGAACATGCGCGCCACCGGCCCCAAACCCCGGGCCGCCAACGGATAGATCAGGACTCTTCCGTCGGCGGGCCGGCTGGTGGCCGTGGTGGCCGAGGTGGCCGAGTTGTGGGGAGCAAGGCACGGTCCAGGGACCGCAGACCGTGCTCAGGTCCCCCAAATTCGCCAGCCGGCACTGGCACTGGCACCGGGTGGATGCCGAGCTGGTCGAGACGCCGCACCAGCGCGTCCAGGGTCGGCCGGGGATGCCGGTAGAACTCCGAGCCGCGGATCCGGAAGAACGTCCAGCCGAGCCGTTCCAGGATCCGCTGGCGGCGCAGATCCGCCTCCCACTGGTCGGGCCCGTGGAAACGGTCACCGTCGCACTCGACCGCGAGGCGGGGGCCGCAGCGCCCCACATCCCCAGTGGCGGCTCCTGCGGCGGCGGCTCGCTTGGCGGTGGCTCCTTCGGTGACGGCTTGTTCGGCGGTGGCTCGCGCGGCGGCGACCCCCTCGGCGACCCCCTCGGCGACCCCCTCGGCGACCAGGTCGATCCGGTAGCGCCCGACCGGATGCTGGGGGCGAACCCGGTAGCCGCGGGCGAGGAGCTCGCGCAGCGATCGGCCAGATCCGCGTCGAGCCGTCCGGTCTGCCCGGCGTACATGTACTCGATCAGCTGGCGCCGCACATCGTCGTCGCGCAGCGTGGCCGGGTCGACGCTGTGGAACACCCACATCTGGTTGCGGGCGCGGCTCGCGGCCACGTTGACCCGTTGCTGGTCACGGCGGCGGGTGGCGGCCGAGCGGTTGTCGTCCGCGACGACGGAGATGAAGATGACGTCCCGTTCGTCGCCCTGGAACTGGTACGGGTCGCCGACCCGCAGGTCGCGGCGGGAGAACTCGCGCTCCCCGAGCCGTTCGACCAGGGTGTGTTCGATGAGGCGGGGCTGGCCGGCGCCGAGCAGGGTGACCACGCCCATGCTCATCCCCTCGTAGGCCGGGTCGGCGCAGCAGGCGAGGACCCGCTCGACAAGGGCCTGCGCCTCCGCCGGGTTCGCGTCGCCGAAGCGGGTCTGCGACCGGGCGCCCCCGGGGACCCGGACCGGTCGCAGCGGCGCGCCGATGGCGAGCTCCGGATCCTCCCGCAACGGCAGGATCTGCTGGTCGTAGAAGCGGTTGGAGAAGCCGATGATGTCGGGCAGGCAGCGGAAGTGTTCCTTGAGCACGATGGTGCGCGGGAAGACCCGGGCCGCGGTGTCGTAGAGACTCGCCTCCACGTCGAGCAGCGAACGCTGGGCGACGTCGGGCAGGTGCGCGTCCATAAGGGCATGCACCTTGGCCCGTTCGATGCCGACGGCCTTGCGGCCCAGGCTCAGCACGCCGAGGGCCAGTAGGTCGCACTGGCTGGACTCGTCCACGATGACCACGTCGAACAGGTCGTCGGCGCCCGGCTCGAAGCTCTCCATCACCCGGTGCGTCGGCATGATCCACACCGGTACGGCGCCCATCGCCGCCCGCATGTGGGCCCGGGCCTCGGCGCGCCACCGCGGGGCGTACTTCCCGGTGCCCTTCCCGATCCGGTCGAGTGCCTGCACCCAGCCGGTCAGCGCCCGGCGCTGGGAATCGCCGAGCCGGATCGCCAGGCCCAGCCGGGCGGAGCGACGCGCGGTCTCCAGCACCAGGGCGCGCACGTGCCGCGAGGCGTCGGCGAGCTGACGGCCGAGCGTGGTGAGGTCGCCGTCGGCGTGCAGGTCGTCGGGCCAGGTCTGGGCTTGGCGCCAGCGCCACGCCTCGCCGGCCCGCACCGGATCGCCGGCCCGCATTGGATCACCGGCCTGCACCGGATCACCGCAGCCCGACGGGTCACCCTGCCCGGTGAGGATGGCGTCGGTCCACAGCGGCGCGACCGCGCGCGGCCGGGCCGCGAGCCGGTCCCGGCGTTCCACGTCGGGGCGCAGCGCCGCCAGCCGGGCGCTTTCGTCGAGCAGCGCCGTCCAGGCCGCCAGGTCCCGCTTGGCCAGCGCCTCGTGCAGGCCGGCCCACACCCGGCCGGCCTGCGGGCCACGGCCTCCCTCGGTGAGCGCCCGTTCCACCACGGCGAGCGCACCGACGATCTCCTTCTCGTGCCGTCGGCCGGTCGCCGCGGCAAGCAGGCCGGCGAGGTGGGAAAGCGTGTCCGGGTCGGAAGGCGCCGTCGTGACGCGATGGCCGGCGCGATGGCCGGCGGGGAAGCCGGCGGGGAAGACGGCGCGCAGCCGGGCGGACAGCTCCGGCGCCGCCCGGCGTTCCCAGTCGACGGCATCGGCGAGGCCGCCGGCGACCGCGTCGAGCCGGGTGAGGACGTCGGGTGCCGCGGGCTCGACGGCCTCGCCGCCGAGGGCGGCGGCGATCGCGGCCTGACGGGTGGCGGCGGCGGTCAGCGTCTGACGGCGGCGCACCTCTGCCTCGACGATTGCCACATCGCCCACCGTGCGTGCGACCAGCCCGTCAACGCGCACCGCGTCGTGCAGGTCCCGCAGTTCCCGCCCGCCGAGGCGGGGGATCCCCCGGCCGGCGGCGAAGCGGCCCCGCAGGTCGGCGAGCAGCCTCAGCTGGACCCGCGGGTCACCGGTGGGCAGCTCGATGGAACGGCCGAAGGTGAGGGTGGTCAGGCGGCGCAGCTCGGCGACCTCGGCGGCGAGGGCCGTGGCCTGGTCGGCCCAGAACCCGGCCTGCTCACCCGACGGCGCGCACTGCGCCCGGGCGGTGGCGAGCCAGCCGACCGACAGCCGGCGCAGCCGGTCGGCGGCGGCCCGGGTGTCCTCGACCAGGGCACGGACGCCGTCGGCACTGTCGGCATCGAGGGCGTCGAGCGCGTCGACGGACAGGCCGGCCTGTTCGAGGTCGGCGAGCCCGGCGCGGATCTCGTCGAGTTCGTCGTGCAGTCGGCCGAGGGTGACCGCGCCCGGCAGCGACGCGCCGTCCGGCAGGTCGTCCGGCAGATTGCTCGCGGCGGCCCGGGCGTCGGCGGGGGTGATCTCGCGCGCGGTCCGGTAGAGCTCGGCGAGCTCGGCCGGGCTGAGCGGAAGCGCGTGGGTGGGGTCGAGCCGGTCGGGGACGAACCCGAACTCGTCCGCGCGCTCGGCCAGCCAGCTCGCCACCTCCGGCGCGCGTTCCCGCCTGTGCGGCAGGTCGAACTCCCGCGCCTCGCTGGCCAGCAGGTCGATCATCCGCAGTTCGAGGGTGCGGGCAGTGGCGCGGGCGGCGTCCAGCTCCTCGGCGAGGGCCTTCACGGCCGCGGTCTCCCGCGCCGGGTCGACCTCGCTGACCGCCCCGGAGATCTCTACGACAGCGGCGCGCAGTTCGTCGAGGTCGGCCCGGCTCGACCCGAGCACGGCGACGGTCAGGTCGCGCAGCTCCCGCGGGATCTTGTCGCGCAGCACCGTGAGGGCTTGTTCGTCCTGCGCGGTGACGAGCACCCGCTGCCCGTGCGCCACGAGGTGGCAGATCATGTTCGCGATGGTGTGGCTCTTGCCGGTGCCGGGCGGCCCCTGCACGGTGACCCCGCGGGCGCCCGCGAGCTGCCGGGCGATTCGCTCCTGGTCGGCGTTCGTCGGCAGCGGCATCAGCAGGCGTTCACCGAGCCCCGCGGGAGAGTTGTCGTGACCGCGCCGACCACGGCCTCGGTCGGCGTGGGCGCCGTCGGCCCGCTCGTCCGCGCCGAGCGCGGCGGCGACGAGCCTGTCGTCGGCGACCACGGCGGCGATGGCCTCGGGGAGCACGTCCCGTTCGGCGAGGGCGGTCCGCAGCTCTGCGTAGAACTGCGCCTGCAGAGCCGGCCGCGGCCGCACGTACACCGCCCAGGTGTCGACCAGGACGGGACTCGGCCCCGGCGGGGGCACCGGACCGGTGGTCGCGCGGGCGTCCAGCCCGAGCGGGGCGAGGATCTGGCGGTGCAGCTCGGCCCGGGCCGGGGCGTCCCACGGATCGGCCGGCGCCGTCCGCAGCCGGTCGCGCAGGGCCGACATCTCGTCCAGACCGGGGAGGCCGAGGCCATGCAGGGGCTCGGTCTCCAGGCTCGCCGGACCGTCGGGATGCAGCCGGATGACCCCGGAGTCCGGATCGACCGTCAGCACCATGCGGGTGACGAGCAGCGGATGGATGATCGTCGCGTCGCCGACCCGCCAGCACAGCACCGAGTGCCCCCAGGCCAGCTCCACGGTCGCGGCCTCGCGCTGCAGCCGCAGGCGCAGGTCGAACAGGCGCTGGTAGAGGGCGCGCGCGTCGCGGGCGGCGCGTGCCCCGGGCGCCCACGGCCGCCACACCTGACGCACCCAGGCGTCGAGCAGGGCGACGGCGCCCGGCGGAGCGTCCCGCTCCTCGCCCGGGACGCCGGGAGCGGGAGGCTCGCGCTCCCTGGTCCGCTCGACGGCCTCCGCGTCCAGGAGATGGGCGGGGATGGTAGGTGGGGCGTCCGGGCTCACCACCGTCCCGGCCAGGTAACGGTCGAGCGGGGGTGGCCAGCTCGGCGCGGCCGGTTGGGGTACCCGGGCGACCTCCAGCCAGCTCTCCCGCTGCGTTGTCGGGCCGAACCGGATCCCCGGATGGGACGGGACGTCAGCCGGAAGGAGCGGAGCGGGGACGTACTCGGCGAGCTGGCGACGGGGGGCACCGCGCCGTTCGGCGGCGAGCGCGGCCAGGTAGTCCAAGAGCCGAAGCGACCGGCCACGGACCTGATCACGGGCGGACATCGGGCTCCTCGGCCGGGGGCTGGGTCAGGGCGCGGCGGCGCGACGCTAGCTGCCGTCCGCGCCTCCGCCTGATCGACCTTACGACCTGTCTCCGACACAATCGCCGGCTTCCGGCTTGTCCCGCCCGGACCGCTGCCCGAGGAGGCTGCCCGGGACGGGCGGCGCGTTTCCGCCCGTGGCCACACCAACGCCGGACGAGGCCGGCGCCTGATCCGCTACCAGGGACGCACGTGGGGCGGCGGACCGTCGGCGTGTCGATCCTGTCGTCTTCTGGACACGCATAGTGACTATCGGTACCGTCCGACGTCGTCTGGTCGGGCTGCGCCGAGTCGGGTTGCTGGGGGAGAACCACCATGGGATTGCGTTCCGGCGGTGCCGCCGTGCTCACGAGCATGCTGGTTGTGCTGACCGCGGTTCCGGTCGCCGCTTCGCGCCCCGCGGATGGCCCGTCGCGTTCCGTGGCGGAAAGCTCGCGTTCCATCGACGAGGTGCCGGACCAGGTCTCGCTCCGGGCTCTCGACGGCGGCGGCGACCACGGCAGCGGCAGCGGCAGCGGTGGCGGGGACCATGGCCGTGGTGGTGATGGGGACTCCAGAGCGTCCGCCGGCACGGGTGCGTCTCGGCACCCCGCCCCGGACAGGACCGGGACGGATCCCCGCGGGAACTCGCTTTCCTATACCGGTGGGCAGATCGGCGTCCTCGCCGTACTGGCGGCGCTGTTGCTCGGTGGGGGTGCCTTCTGGCGACGCGCGCACCGGGCCGGGCTGTCCTGAGCGCGGTGACCTGCCGGCTGCCGGCCGGCGAATCTGGGGGACCTGAGCACGGTTTGCGGTCCCTGGACCGTGACTGGCTCCCCCAAATTCGGCCGCCGCGCGATGGTGGTCACTGCATAAGCTGACCGTCTCCCGGCCGTCGCGGCCGCCAACGTCGCGGGGCCTCCGGACCCGGGTACGGTCTGGTCTAGTTTGGGTTATCCGGCTCGGACGGCCTGCTCGCATCGCCCGGAGGTGTCCGCCTGGGACAAGTCGGGACGGGGTTGGCAGGTTGTTACGCCGGTTTCGCGCCTATGAAGCCATTGTTTCCGTCCGCAGGTTGCGGGTTATCCGGTCGACGGGGCCGTGGTGGGTGGTTTGGGTCGGTACTCTCGGTGTGGAGAGACCTGGGATGATCGGGGGCGTCCGTGCTCCTCTGGTCCAGGTAAGTATGAAGCGAAGTCACCGAGACTGATGTAGTGCCGATCGAGACGTGAGGGCCGGGTAACGGTGGGTGCACCAATACTGGTGGATAATGCCGATCTGGCGGTCAAGACCCTGGGGGTCTGCCGGATTGATTCCCCGCTCCTGCCGCTGCTGGGGGAGCGGCCGACGACGCAGCACTATATCGATGAGTCGGACAAGGTCCTCTACGACGACACTGCCCTGATGATCTCTTCGCGTGGTGTCGCGCTCGACGACCTGCCCGGATTCGAGCCGGCCGGGCCGCGCCGGAAGATCTACTTTGACCCGTCGAAGACCCGGGTGGGCATCGTCACCTGTGGTGGGCTCTGCCCCGGGTTGAACAACGTGATCCGCGGTCTGGTGCTGGAGCTGACCTCGCACTACCGGGTTCGGCGGATCTTCGGGTTCCGTAACGGGTACCAGGGCTTCATCGCCCGCTACGGCCACGACGTCGTCGATCTCACCCCGGAGAGCGTCGCCAACATCGACGACGACGGCGGGACGATCCTCGGCAGTTCCCGCGGTCAGCAGGATCCCGCCGAGATCGTCGACTGCCTCTCCCGGATGAACATCAACATCCTGTTTGTCATCGGTGGTGACGGCACCCTGCGCGGGGCCGGGCAGATCGCCCGGGAGGCCGAGACACGCGGGGAGAAGATCGCCGTGGTCGGCATCCCGAAAACGATCGACAATGACATCCCCTACATCGACCAGAGCTTCGGCTTCCAGACGGCCTTCGGCAAGGCCGCGGAGTCCATCCGGGTCGCGCACGCCGAGGCGACGTCCGCGCCCGGCGGGCTCGGCGTGGTCCGGCTCATGGGCCGCCACTCGGGATTCATCGCCTGCTATGCGACGCTGGCGAAGAGTAACGCGGACGTGGTGCTCATCCCGGAGCTGCCGTTCAAGCTGGAGGGCGACGGCGGCCTGCTGAACTACGTGCGTCGCCGGGTGGCCGAGCGCGGCCACGCCGTCGTCGTCGTCGCCGAGGGTGCCGGCCAGGAGCTCGTTGTCGGCCAGCCGGAGAGCACCGACGCGTCCGGGAACCGCAAGCTGCACGACATCGGCCCGGAGCTCTCCCGCCGGATCAAGGAGTACTTCGACGCCGAGGGTATCGAGCTCAACCTGAAGTACATCGATCCCAGCTATGTGATCCGCAGCGTGCCGGCGAACCCGTACGACAGCGTCTACACGATCCGGCTCGCCCACGCGGCCGTGCATGCCGCGATGTCCGGCCGCACGGAGATGGTCGTCGGCCGCTGGCGGCGGCGGTTCATCCACATCCCGATCCCGCTCGCGATCAGCCAGCGCAACCAGGTCGACCCGGCCGGCGATCTGTGGATGTCCGTCCTCGAGGCGACCGGCCAGCCGCCCCGCTTCGAATAGCCGAGTAGCCAGCCCCCCTCTCTTGCCTTTCCAGAGGGATAAAAGGGACGTCGAAGCCTCTGGACAGGCAAGGTTCCCGGTGTGGCCGTGCGTGTCCACAAGGACGAATCGGGCCCGGGGCCTCTGGACAGACACCCACCGGAACAGCCCACGGTGTGCCGCGGTCAGGCCGGGTCAGGCCAGGCGGCGGATCCACCAGAAGCAGAAGCCGGTCCGTCATGCCGGACGGTGGGCGCCGATCACCGTAGGGTACGTCGACAGACGCACCCGGCCCGCCGCGCCCGACCTGGATGTGCTGGCCGGACACTGTTCGGACCTGGCGGGTAGGAGGGCAGGGAGTACGTGGAGGTCTTCCAGACTCATCGGAGCCTGATCGAGGACTATGCGGCCTTCACCGACTCCCTCGTCGAGGTTCGCGACGAGAAGATCAGAGATTATCTCGAGCAAGAGCGGGCGGCGAAGGTCCGCTGGCCTGACCCGTGGATCTCGCTCAACCCTGCGTTCGCCTCCGGCGGCACGGTCGACGAACTGGTCGGCACGGGCCTGCTGCACCCCGACTGCGGCAGATTCTTCCGGATCAAGAGGGATGCCGACGATCCCGGCAGGCGGTCGCTGACGCTGTATCGGCACCAACGGGAAGCCATCGAGGCGGCCCGGGACGGCGGCAGCTATGTGCTCACCACCGGCACGGGATCCGGTAAAAGCCTTTCCTACATCGTTCCGGTCGTGGATTCCGTCCTCCGTGACCCCCGCCCGAACCACATCTCGGCGATCGTGGTCTACCCCATGAACGCGCTGGCGAACAGCCAGCTCCACGAGTTGCAGAAGTATCTCGAATGGGGAATACCCGTGGATGGCCGGTCGGTCACCTTCGACCGGTACACCGGGCAGGAATCGGCCGAGCCCCGGCAGCGGATCCTGGATCGGCGCCCCGACATACTGCTGACGAACTACGTGATGCTCGAGTATATCCTCACCCGGCCGCACGAGCGCCAGGCTCTGATCGGGGCAGCCGCCGGCCTTCGTTTCCTCGTCCTCGACGAACTACATACCTACCGCGGCCGTCAGGGTGCTGACGTCGCACTGCTCACCCGACGGGTACGGGACGCGTGCGAAGCACCGGACATGCAGTGTGTCGGTACCTCGGCCACCATGTCGAGAAAGGCGTCCTTCGAGGAGATGCGCCGCGAGGTCGCCGTCGTGGCGGGTCGGTTGTTCGGCGCGGAGGTTCGGCCCGACCGGATCATCGGTGAGACGCTCGAACGCGCGACGGCGTGGCGACCGGTCAGTGACGTGGAGTTGCGGGCCCGGGTCATCGATGCCGAGCCGCCGGTGCGGGTCGGTGAGCAGGTACCGCTCGACCCAACCGGCGCGCCACCGCCGAGCGGGGGCCGGCCCCAGCCCTTTGCGCGGCTCGCGGGCGATCCGCTGGCGATCTGGGTCGAGGACACCTTCGGTCTGGCTCTCGGTCCCGGAGACCGGCTGGTGCGGGAGGACCCGACGACCCTGGCCGCTGCCGCCGAGAAGCTCGCCGAGCGGACGGATCTCCCGGTGGAAACCTGTGCCGGCGCCATTCAGGCCATGCTCGTCGAGGGCGCGGCGATGCGTCATCCGGAGCACGGCAGACCGTTGTTCGCCTTTCGCCTGCACCAGTTCCTCTCCAAGGGGGACACGGTCCACGTCAGCCTGGAACCGACGATGGTCCGGTATATTACCAGTCAATACCAGGTGAGTGTGCCCGGATCGCGGGACAAGGTACTGCTGCCGCTGGCCTTCTGTCGTGAATGTGGCCAGGAATATCTCGTCGTCGCGCGCAGCTAGGGACACCCCTCGCCGCTATACCGCCCGCCGGGAGTCGGTCGCGGTTGAAAGTGAAGCCGATCTCGGCTATCTCTATGTGAGCGAGGATCATCCCTGGCCTGCCGATCCCATTGCCGAAGGGCGTTTTCCGGACACCTGGTTCGACGCTGACGAGCACGGGCACTCGTTCGTCCTGCCAAGACTCGCCGATCAGGTGCCGCGCCGGGTCCGGGTGACGGCGGACGGCAGCGAGGTCGAGACGGACGGCGAGCACACCGTGTTCCTTCGTGACATGTCTGGTTCGGTGGCGTCCGGTTCCGCGGCGTCCGGTTCGGTGGCGTCTGGTTCCGTGGCGTCCGAGCCGATGACGGCCTGGTTCATCCCGGCGCCGTTCCGGTTCTGCCTGCGCTGCCGGGTCTCGTACGAGCAGCTGCGGGCCCAGGACTTCGCCAAGCTGGCCTCGTTCGCCGCCAAGGGCCGCAGCTCGGCCGTGTCGTTGGTCAGCACCAGCATCGTGCGTAACCTGCGGCGCCAGAAGGCGTTGGACTCCCGGGCCAAGAAGCTGCTCACCTTCGTCGATAACCGCCAGGACGCGAGCCTGCAGGCCGGGCATCTCAACGACTTCGTGCAGGTCACCCAGCTACGCGGCGCGCTGTACCGGGCCGCGCGCGCGGCGGGCCCCGCCGGCCTGCGGTTCGACTCGGTTGCCGAGCGTGTCACCGATGCGCTGGACCTGCCGATGCGGTCGTTCTCCGCGATCGAGGAGCCGGTGTTCAGCCAGCGCGACAACGTGCTGCGGGCGCTGCGGGCGGCGATCGGGTACCGCGTCTACGCCGACCTCGAACGAGGTTGGCGGGTGACCATGCCGAACCTCGAGCAGACCGGCCTCATCACCTTCGACTACGTGGACCTGGACGAGATCGCTCAGCACCAGGCGTCGTGGGCGACAACCCATGCCCTGCTGCGCGACGACGATCCCGAGCACCGGGCGCTGCTCGCCCGCATCCTGCTGGACGAGATGCGCCGGGCGCTCGCCGTCGACGTCGACGCCCTCACCCAGCCTGGCCACGAGCGCATCGTCCAGACAGCCGACCATCTGCTCCGCGGGGTCTGGGCGGTGTCGGGGGACGAGCCGCGGGTGCTCGAACGCACCGCCTACCCGTTCCCGGGCGGCCGGGGAGGCACGCGGGACGCCATACACGTCACCGGTCGTGGTGCGTTCGGCCGCTACCTGCGCCGACCGCACGAGTTCCCGCGCCACCGTGGCCGGATCCGGACGGACGACGCCGAGGCCGTGATCCACGACCTGTTCACGGTGCTGGAGCGCCATGGCCTGATCGGGCAGGTGATGGTCACCGGGCCGGCCCGCGGCGGCGCGCGGGCTTACGCGCGGGCTCAACGGGGCCCGGCGGGCTACCGGGTGAAGGCGTCGGCGTTCATCTGGCGGGCCGGGAGCGGTCGACGTGGCGCGGAGGACCCGCTGCGCCGCGTGGTCGACGACACCGTCGGCGCACGGGTCAACCCGTTCTTCCGCGATCTGTACTCGCACGCCGCCGCGGAGCTCGCCGGCATCGTCGCCCGCGAGCACACCGCCCAGGTCCGGGCCCAGCAGCGGCAGGACCGGGAGGAGGCGTTCCGCCGCGGGGGCGACCCGGCCGAGGGCGGGCTGCCCCTGCTCTACTGCTCGCCGACGATGGAGCTCGGCGTCGACATCGCGGACCTCAACGCCGTCATGATGCGCAACGTCCCCCCGACCCCGGCCACCTACGCGCAGCGTTCGGGCCGGGCCGGGCGCAGCGGCCAGCCGGCGCTCGTGACGACCTACTGTTCCACCGGCAGCGCGCACGACCAGTACTACTTCCGCCGGTCGAAGCTGATGGTCGCCGGTCGCGTGACCCTGCCCCGGCTCGACCTCGCGAACGAGGATCTGGTCCGTTCGCACGTGCATGCCATCTGGCTCGCCGAGAGCGGCGCGAGCCTGCACCGCGGCCTCACCAACGTCCTCGATACCGCCGAGGGCCCACGCGGCGAGCTGCCACTGCCGATCCGGGAGGATCTTGCCGCTTACCTGGACGACCCCGCCGCACCGTGCGGGCCCGCACGGTGCGGCGGGCCGAGGCGGTGCTCGCCGAGGAGATGAAGAACAGCCCCTGGTGGTACGACCGGTGGATACCCAACGTCGTGAACGGGGCGTTCCTTGCGTTCGACGGAGCGTGCGACCGGTGGCGGGCGATGTACCGGCAGGCGATCGCCGACCAGCGGGAGCAGAACCGCCGGGTGCTCGACCGGTTCACCCAGTCGAAGGCACGGGCGGCCGCGCGCCGACGTCGGTACGAGGCCGAGCAGCGCCTGCACCTGCTCACCAACGACTCCCCCGACCAGCAGCTCTTCAGTGATTTCTACTCCTACCGCTACTTCGCCTCCGAGGGTTTCCTACCGGGTTATTCCTTCCCCCGGCTGCCGTTGGCCGCCTACATTCCCGGCAGCCGGCGGGGCGACGGGTCCTACATCCAACGGCCCCGGTTCATCGCGGTCGGCGAGTTCGGCCCGGGTGCGCTGATCTATCACGAGGGTGGGCGGTACCAGGTCGCCAGCGTCCAGGTCCCCGGCTCGGAGCACGGCGTCCCCGGATCGGTGGCGACGATCGAGGCACGGCTGTGCGAGTCCTGCGGCTACTGGCATCATCGCGACGTGGCCGTGAACCGGTGCGAGGAGTATGGCGCGGTGCTGGGCGGCGGCCGGGCCGGGCTCATGTACCTGCAGACGGTGACCACCACCCATCGCCGACGGATCTCCTCCGACGAGGAGGAGCGCCGTCGGGCCGGTTTCGACCTGCTCACCACCTTCCGGTTCAGCCGGCACGGGGTCCGGCCGGGACGGCTCGCCGCAGACGTGCGCGGCCCGGATGGGGAGGACCTCGCCGAGTTCGTCTACGGCGATACCGCGACGATCCGGATCATCAACCAGGGCCTGCGGCGGCGGGCGGACAAGAACGACGTCGGCTACTGGCTCGACACCGTCAACGGCCGGTGGCTGAATGAGAGACGGGCCGGCGAGCTCCGGGCCGGGGATCTCACGGAGGAGGAGTCCGGTCTCGACGAGTTCGCCGACGACCCGCGGGCCCGCAAAATCATCCCGTACGTGGAGGACCGGCGCAACATCGCCGTCGTCCGGCTCGCCCGGCCGGTCTCCGACGAGGTGGCGACCTCGGTGCGGTACGCGCTCGAACGCGGCATCGAGGCGCTGTTCCAGCTCGAGGACGCGGAGCTGGAGTCCCAGCGGCTGCCCGACCCGGACGGCCGGGGCCGGATGCTCTTCGTCGAGAGCGCGGAGGGCGGCGCGGGCGTGCTGCGCCGCCTGCATGACGAGCCGGAGGCGCTGGCGGGGGAGGCGCTGCGCATCGTCCATTTCGATCCGAAGACCGGGGAGGACACCGACCGGGCGCCGGGCGCCCGGGAGCGCTGCGAACGGGGCTGCTACGACTGCCTGCTCTCCTATGACAATCAGTCCGACCATACCGTCATCGATCGACATGCCGCGGTCGAGCCCCTTCGTGCCCTGATGGCGGCCCGTACCGAGCCACGGCACGGCCACGCGGGCGGCGCGGAGGGGCACGCCGAGGCGTTGCGCGAGCGGGCGGGGTCGGGGTTGGAGCGGCAACTTGTAACATTCCTCCGCGAAGAGGGTTATCGGTTACCTGACGCGACGCAAATGCTTGTATCGGACGCGGCGGCGCGGCCGGACTTCGTCTACCGGCTGCCGTCGGGGGCGGTGGCCGTGTTCGTCGACGGTCCGCACCATGACGCCGCCGACGCGGCCGCGCGGGACGCCGACGCCGAGGACCGGCTGGCCGACCTGGGGTGGCTGGTCGTCCGGTTCCGGTATGACGCGGAGTGGGGGAAGATCGTGGCGCACTACCCGAACGTGTTCGGCCGCGGGCGGCGCGGCTGATGGCGGCCGTCTCGACGCCGCGCCACCCCACCCCGACCGGCGCCACCCCGACCCGCGACTTCGAGCCGGGGTCGCTGGTGAAGGCCCGCGGGCGCGAATGGGTGGTCCTGCCCGGCGACGACCCGAATTCCCTCGTCGTGCGGCCGCTCGGTGGGGACGAGGAGTACGTCACCGGGCTGTTCCGGGACGAGGCGACGTCCGTGGGTTTCCCGCTGCCGGATCCGGCGGCGGCCGGCGACCACCGTTCCATCTCCATCCTGGCTACCGCGTTGCGGCTCGGCTTCACCGCGAGCGCCGGCCCGCTGCGCTCGCTCGCCGCCGTCGCGGTCACCCCCCGGCAGTACCAGCTCGTCCCGCTGCTCCTCGCGCTGCGCCAGGACCCGGTCCGCCTGCTCATCGGCGACGACGTCGGGATCGGCAAGACGATGGAGGCGGCTCTCATCGCCAAGGAGCTGCTGGTGCAGGGGGACGCCACCGGGCTGACGGTGCTCTGCCCACCCGCGCTCGCCGAACAGTGGCGGGCGGAGCTGGCCGACAAGTTCGCCATCGAGGCCGAGCTGGTCCTGACGTCCACGGTCGCCGGCCTGGAGCGCCGGGCGGGCGGAGTATCCATCTTCGAACACTTCCCGTTCACGATCGTCTCGACGGACTTCATCAAGACGGATGAGCGCCGGACGCTGTTCGCGCGGTCCTGCCCGGACCTGGTGATCGTCGACGAGGCGCACACCTGCGTCCCGGCGGCCGGCAGCGCGTCCGGCAGCGCGTCCAGCAGCGCCGGGCAGAAGCGCTACGACCTGCTGCGCGGCATCGCCGACCGTCCCACGAAACAGGGCCGCCCCCGCCACCTCCTGCTGGTCACCGCCACGCCCCACTCCGGTAAGCAGGACGCGTTCCGGGATCTGCTCAGCCCGCGGCTCGCGCTGTTCGATCTGGACACCGTGCGTGGCCGGGAGGAGCTCGCCCGGCACGTCGTGCAGCGCCGCCGCCGCGATATCCGCCGCTATCAAGGGCAGGACACCCCCTTCCCGGAGGATCGCCAGTACCGCGACGTGGGGTACCGGATGAGCGCGGCCTACTCCGGGTTCCACGACGAGGTGCTCGCCTTCGCCCGGGAGACGGTCACGAATCCCGACGGGGAGCGGACCCGCCGGGTGCGGTGGTGGTCGGCGCTGGCCCTGCTGCGATCGGTGGCGTCCTCGCCGGCTGCGGCGGCGGCGACCTTCACCGCGCGGTCGGTCACCGCCGCCGCCGGATCGGCGGCCGAGGCGGACGCGCTGGGCCGCCCCGGCACCTACGACCTGATCGAGGCCGAGGCGATCGACGGGCTGGACGTCGCCCCCGGTGCGCTCGACGACACCCTCTCCGCCGGGGTGCGGGCGACACTCGCGAGGCTGGCCGGTCGGGCCAAGGAGCTGGAGCTGGCGGGGAAGGAACACGACGCCAAGCTGACGACGTTGATCAAAGAGATCAAGGGTCTGCAGGCCGACGGGTACGACCCGATCGTGTTCTGCCGCTACCTCCCGACGGCGGAATACATCGGCAGGCATCTCACGGCGACGTTCGGGAAGAAGGCGACGGTCGAGACCGTCACCGGCGAGCTGCCCCACGCGGCGCGGGCCGCCCGCATCGAGAGGCCCACCGCCACCCCGGGCCGGCACATTCTCGTCGCTACCGACTGTCTGTCCGAGGGCATCAACCTCTAGGAGAGCTTCCAGGCGGTGATCCATTACGATCTGGCCTGGAATCCGACCCGCCACGAGCAGCGCGAGGGCCGGGTCGACCGGTTCGGCCAGCGGAAGTCGTACGTCCGCGCGGTCACCCTGTACGGCGCGGACAACGGCATCGACGGTCTCGTGCTGGACGTCCTGCTGCGCAAGCACCGCCGGATCGCCCGCGATACCGGGGTGACGGTCCCGGTTCCCGACAACGCCGAGAGCCTGCTCATCGCCATGCTTGAAGGGCTGGTCCTGCGCCGCAAGGACGGCGAGCAGCTCACCCTCGATCTCGACGTCGTCCGGACCGACGACGAGGTGACCGACGAGTGGCACAGCGCCGCCAAGCGGGAGTCCCGGACGCTGACGAAGTACGCCCACAGCGGAGTCGACCTGGACGAGGTGCAGGGCGTGCTGGACGACGTGCGGGAAGCCCTCGGCAGCCAGGCCGACGTCCGCCGGTTCGTCCTGAACACCCTCGATGAGCTGGGCGTGAAGGTGGTTCCGACGGAGACCTCGGACGGTCTCGTCGCCGACGTGACCGGGCTGGACCCCCTCTACACCGACGCCCTGCGCGTGCCGCCGGGCGGCGCGGGCCGGCTGGTTCTGCACGACGACCTGCCGGTTCCGCCCGGCCATCGGGCCCTGGTGCGGACCGACCCGGCGGTCACGGGGCTCGCCCGCGCGGTGCTGGAGGAGGCGCTGGACGACCGGACCGGGGTGATCGCCCCGCTGGATGATCCCGGGCCCGCGGGGGCGGGCGCTCCCGCGGACCCGGCGGGTGGTGCGGTGCGGCGCCCGCCGGGGGCGCGCTGCGGGGTGTTCCGCACCTCCGCGGTGGCCACGCGCACGGTGGTGCTCCTCGTGCGTTACCGGTTCCATCTGACGCTGCCCGGCGCGGCGAAGACCGTCGACACCGTGGCCGAGGACGCGCGTCTGGTCGGCTACCGTGGCCGCGGGGAGAACCGCGAGTGGCTGACGCCGCCCGACATCGACCGGCTGTTCGCCGTCGACCCGGAGAACGCCCTGCCCGAGTTCGTTCGCCGGCAGGCGGAACGCGCCATCACCGAGCTCGCCGACGTCGCGCCTGAGCTGGACGCACAGGGCGAGCGGCTCGCCGAGGCGCTGCGCGAGGCCCACCTGCGGGCCCGGGAGGTCGCCGGGCTGCGCCGCCGCCGCGGGCTCACCGTCACCCCGCACGACCGGGCCGACGTCCTCGGGGTCTACGTCTACCTGCCGGCCGGGGCCGGCTCATGACACTGAGAATCGGGGACGTCGAGCTCCTCTCCGTCAGCCTCGAAGGCAGCCTGTTCACCCGGGACCTGGTGCGGCGGGTCAGGGACGCCGACCCGGAACTCGCCGGCACGCGCGCCGAGGACTATCACCTGGCGGCCGGGGAACGGCTCGGCGACGCGGCCAGCCGCCACTGGGCGTACCTGCTCGGGGCGTACCGCACCTTCCGCGCGAGGCTCGCCGCCGAGGAGCGGTCGGCGACCGCGGGCGCGGCGGCGGGCCCGCGGACGACGGGGAGGACGGGGACCACGCTGACCCGTGAGCTGTGGTTGCAGGTCCTGTTGGGCGAGTTGGGCTACGGCCGCGTCGCGCACGTGCGCCACCTCGGCGAGGACGATGCCATCAGCCACGAGTGGCGGCACGTTCCCGTCCACCTCGCCGCCTGGAACCGCGATCTGGACCAGCGGCTGGGGCCGGCGAAGAGCGACCGGGCCCCGCAGCGCATGATGCAGGCGTTCCTCAACCGGCACGACGACCGGCTGTGGGGGATCCTTTCCAACGGCCGGAAGCTGCGGATCCTGCGGGAGTCGGCGGCCCTGGTCGGCCACTCCTACCTGGAGTTCGATCTCGAAGCCATTTTCGACGGCGAGCTGTACTCCGATTTCGAGGTGCTCTTCGCCTTCGCGCACGCCTCGCGGTTCGAGGCGCCCGATCGGGCGGCCGCGGCGCCGACGAACCCGGCGGACTGCTGGCTGGAACGCTGGCACACCTATGCGGCGGCCGCGGGCATCGTCGCCGGGGACAAGCTGCGGGACAACGTCGTGCGGGCCATGGCGGAGCTGGGCACCGGTTTCCTGGAGGCCAACCCCGGGCTGCGCGCGATGCTGGCGGCAGGCCGTCAGCACGGCGGGCTGACTCCCGACGAGTTCCGCCACGAACTGCTCCGGCTCGTGTACCAGCTGGTCTTCCTGTTCGTCATCGAGGACCGGGACGTGCTGCATCCCCGGCCTCCCGAGGAGAAACCGGACGAGACGCCGCGGCAGCGGGCCGACCGCAAGCGCCTCACGGATCAGATCATCGAGGGCCGGCGGCGGTACGCCTCCTACTTCTCCACCGCGCGGCTGCGCCGCATCGCCTTCCGGCGGCGTGGTGATCAGCATGGTGACCTGTGGCGCGGGCTCGTCCTGGTGCTGGAGGCCCTGGGCAGCGACGGCGGTCGGCCCGAGCTTGCCCTGCCGGCCCTCGGCGGGCTGTACTTCACGGGCGGCTCGGCGACCGAGCGGGGCCGGTCAGGCGAGTCCGGTGCGGACGACCGCGAGACCGGTGCGGACGACCGCGACGCCCGTCCCGACGAGCTGCGCCGGCTCGAACTTCCCAACCGGCGGCTGCTCGCCGCGGTGAAACTGCTCAGCCATGTCACGGATGACCGGGGCCGCCGGCAGCGGGTCGACTTCGCCCAGCTGGGCGGTGCGGAGCTCGGCAGCCCCTGA